>NZ_JAMQHY010000081.1:11715-12201 GCF_023845705.1 Clostridium sp. ZBS15 | reverse complement strand
GGCAGTTAAATCTAAACCATCTATTATAAAATTATGATTTTTCTCGTATAAAGTATTTATAACATTTAAATGATGAGAATATCGTATAAGTGGAGAATTAAAGCTTGCTAGAAGTTCCATAGGATTAAATGGTTTAGTAATATAATCATCAGCTCCAATATTAAGACCCATTATTTTATCCATTTCTTCTGATTTAGCAGATAACATTATGACAGGAAAATCAAATTCACCTCTAAGTTTCATGGTCATTTGAATTCCATCCATTTTAGGCATCATTATATCTACTATAGCTAAATGTATAATTTCATTTTTTATTACATCTAGACCTTCAATTCCATTATGAGCTTTAAAAACATTGTATCCTTGGTTATTTAAATATATTGCAATTGCATCACATATTTCTTTTTCATCTTCAACTATTAAAACATTATATAATTTCATAATATTAACCCTCACCTTTACATACCAAAATCGCCAAGGCGACTT
>NZ_JAMQHY010000081.1:0-11624 GCF_023845705.1 Clostridium sp. ZBS15 | reverse complement strand
TTAAATTTAAGATTTTTATAATTGGTCTAAAGAATAAAAATCATTGCAATTATATAATAACATAAGATATAGAATTAGCTTTTATCTTTTTGCTTTTAATCATTCATAAGCACACCTCTCTTTCAACTTATAACTAAATTATATATTTAATAAATAAAGAGAAGATTCTGTAAAAACTAAAGATTTTCTAAAGAAAGATAAAAAAATGCTTTAAGACTATGTTGATATTGTAGTATAAATCTCGTGGACTGATATTAAAATATCAACACATATTTAGAACATAGCATAAAATCGAGTAGGAGCTAAATAATTATTTTATTTAGCGTCCTCTCACACCACCGTACGTACCGTTCGGTATACGGCGGTTCATTAGAATCTAATGTTTCATTTGATATGTTTGCGTTAGACTAACAAATCCTAGGGATTCTAGGTATTTGTTATTTAAAGATTTGCTTAAGATTGGGCTGTTGGAAATTCTCCAATAGCCTTTTCTTGTATTTGCATATTCCCATGCTTTGTATTTGTTAATTCCTAGTTTGACTAAATTTTTATGTTTAGTACTAATCTTCTTCCACTGTTTCCATATACATGCTCTTAATCTTCTTCTAATCCATTGGTCTAGACTAACTAGCTTTCCGCGTGCGTTAGCAATTCCATAGTAATTTATCCATCCTCTCATAATTTGATTTAATTTTAGTAATCTATATTCCATACTAATTCCTTTATTTCTATTAGTATAGAATTTAATCTTTTCTTTAAATCTCTTTATAGATTTCTCATGGATTCTAATTTCTGCTCCGCTCTTCGAAAAGTAAAATGAAAATCCTAGAAATTTTCTTCTAGATACAAAATCTACTGCACTCTTATTCTTATTAACTTTAAGTTTTAGCTTATTTTCAATAAGATTTGTCATAGATTCCATCACTCTGAGTCCTGCTCTTTTACTTTTGACATATACATTATTATCATCTGCGTATCTACAAAATTTGTGTCCTCTTTTCTCAAGTTCTTTGTCCAATTCATCTAACATTATATTGGCTAATAAAGGACTTAACGGACCACCTTGCGGAGTTCCTTCTTCACTTGTTACAGCAACACCATTAATAAGGACTCCACTTTTAAGATATTTCCTTATTAAGGCTAATAATCTTTTGTCATGTATTTTCTTTTCAAGTTTACTCATAAGAATATCATGATTAACTTTATCAAAGAATTTCTCTAAATCCATATCTACAACCCATCTATTTCCTTGATTAATATATTCTTTTGATTTTGTTATAGCATTCTTTGCTCCTCTACGAGGACGAAAACCAAAGCTATTGTTTGAAAATGATGGTTCATAAATTCTAGATAATACTTGAGCAATTGCTTGTTGAATTAATCTATCTTGTACAGTTGGTATTCCTAATAGTCTAACTCCACCATCTGGTTTTGGTATTTCTACCCGTCTTACAGGTGATGGATTATACTTTGTTTCTAATAGTTTAGCTTTAATTGTATTCCAGTGTTTCTTGATATGCTCTCGAAGTTCATCGATTTTCATTTCATCAACTCCATGACTACCTTTATTGCTAATTACTCTTTTAAGTGCTAAAAGCATATTATTTCTTTCTAGCACTTAAAAGAGTAATCTACTAGTATCAAATTCTTCATCGTTTACGCTTTCCCTATTTGGTAAAACCTTAGAATTACTAGGCACCTTTGATTTACCTTGAAGTTCCACTTCTACTTCCATCAACTGGTCTCTATATTGAGTTTTCTGCTTTCTTTGTAATTTCTTTGATTTATCCAAAGTTGTAAACCTCCTAACGTTCAGTCCTTCGTCCGCTATCGCGATTAGCGGAGTTACTATGACTTCTGCTGACTTCTGATAGTTCAGTTATATATCACTACATAAGTTGTAACCTAAAAATTAATTCATTGGTACATATCTATCAGACCTCCCCAGGTAAGAACACGCACTTTCACCTCATATATCTGCTACATTTACTCTAGCTATTTCGGATAGTTATAGGGTTTTACTTTGTATTGCAAGTTTACCCATAGCTTCAAGCCTCAAATGTAATTTGTATACCTCAGACCAAGGCTTTGCCTTAGGCTTCCTTCAGATTCCACCTCACGATGGACACCCTTGCCATTAGCTATATGGTTGGCACTATCAGCCCCCATTACGGACTTTCACCGATTAGTACGTGCCCATGCTGGGCACACAATAAAATGCATAGTATGTAAAAAATAACACACTATGCATTTACACTATATTAAAAAGTAATATTAAAAATCACTTTAAAACTTTATCTATTAAATTATTGAACTCTAAAAGCTCCTCTTTGTCATATTCCTTTATTATTTCATCAATACAATACTTTATATAATATTGTACTGTTATTTTGCTAGCATTATTTAAAGCTATTTTAAAAACCGTTATTTTTTTAGATAACTCATCATTTGAATTAGTCTGAACACTTATATTCTCTAAAATTCTAGCATGTCCTAAGATTTTATATAGTTTCTTTATGACTAGGTCTTTTTTATTAAAATTATCTTCGTTCAAATTACCTCCTATTAATTGCTCACAAATTATAATAAAATATTTTTTATTATATTATATTTTGTACATTATATCTAGTGAATACTTTCTTATATATTAGTCTTTGATTTCACTAGATATATTTTTATTTATCAAATATTTTCTTACCATAAATAATCCTGCAATTGCAATAACTCCCAATAATAATTCAGTCATTGCACCCTCTTTAGGTATTAATAAAAGTTTTCTTGCTATTGCATAAAGTAAAACTTCCACAATAGTATCTGGAGTATGTAATGAAAGCATTATTACAAGCTCAATTCCTATTATTAGTAGAAATATTTGTGCAAGTAAATCATTTATTTCTTCATATTCTACTATTGTATTACTATTAACTATAAAAATTTCTACAATGTGTTTTATAACATCAATAGTAGATAACAATACTAATAGCATAACTACGATGGCTAAAGCAGCTTCAAAATAATGTGCTATTTTAATGTAAATTTGTTTTTTCATTCGTTATATTCCCCCTAATTTTTAATAATTATATATAAAATATATGACTAGTATATTCACTTATAATAAGTAAAATTACTTTTTAATTAAGTTGTTCATATAATTACCACTTTAATTTTCTATAATTTTGTTAATACTATAACTGTAATAACATAGTAAGGAGATGATTATATTGAAAAATGATAATAAGAAAACTTTTAATAAAGATAACTTTTTAAGAAATGGGACTAAATCTCAAAATCAATATGCTAAAAGTAGTTTTAACACCACTATAGAAGAACCAGCTTTAAATGAAAGTGGTATTGAAGCTAAAAAAAGAGGATTTTAATAATTTTCTTCTAGTCAAATTTAAATAGATATACAACTTATAGGAATTTACATTAATGCCTTATTATTTTAAAGCATTTACTTTCTATTTAAGGATTATTTTTATCCTTATTCACTTTATTATTTTATCTTCAAAATAATAAAAGCAATTAAGTGTAAATTCCTATATATCTAATAATTTTATACTTACCTATAAGCTCTTCTAAATTTTATATGTTCATTCGATTTATTTCTAATAAGTTATGCACTGTTATATAAAAATCTACTAATAAATAAACAAGTAAAAATACTGTTAGTTATATAAACATTGATTCATTTCTTATAAACATATTAAATTAATTAAATTCATTGAGTTTATCACCTTCTTTAAGGTTAATATTTACATAACTCAATATATTTATTTATTAATTGAATGATTTTTTGCAATTACTTGTTATAATGTTCTTATAGTTATATAAAATATAAGTTAATACAAGGAGAATATCTTATGCAAAAACTTTACTACGAAGATCAATATTTAAAGAAATTCACTGCTGAAATAGACGAGGTCAAAGAAGTAGGTAATGAGTTTCATATAGTTTTAAATAAAACTGCATTTTTCCCAGGGGGAGGAGGACAAAAACATGATTTAGGCAAAATCGATGAAATTGAAGTGTTAAATATCTATGAAAAAGATAATTTAATTTATCATGTATTAGATAGAAAACCTTCGAGAATACATAATGTTAAATGTTCAATAGATTGGTTAAGACGATTAGATGGAATGAATCATCATTTAGCTCAACATGTACTATCTGCATGCTTCTTTAAGCTTTTTAATATAAATACAATTGCAGTTCATCATGGAAATGAATTTAGTACCATTGACTTTAATTCTATACTTACAGAAGAACAGGTACGTTCCTGTGAAAAATATGCTAATGATATTATTGAAAAATCCTTAGATGTAGAATTTCTAACTCCAACTAAAAGAGAGCTTAAAAATATGAAACTTAGAAGAGATCTTCCAGATACTAATGAACAAATACGTATTGTTAAAATTGATGATTTAGACCTTAATGCTTGTTGTGGTGTTCACCCTAAATCAACATTAGATTTAAGACTTATAAAAATAAAAAAATATGAAAAACATAAAAAAGGATCAAGAATTGAATTTATAACCGGATCAAAGGCTGTAAGTGATTCTTTAGAAAAAGATTCATTTGCAAATTCTATGTGTAAATACTTAAATTGCAATGAAAAAGAAGCTTTAAATGGAATAGAAAATTTAAACTTAGAATTAAAAAATGTACTGAATGAAAATAAAAATATGAGTATTGAACTTTCAAATTATGAAATTAAAGAAATTATAGAAAACTCAGCTCAAATTAATGATATAAACATTATTAAATATGTATATAATAATAAAACCTTAAAATTTGTTAATACAATTGTTTCACAAATAACAGAAAAAGATAATAAAATTGCTCTAATTGCACTAGTAAATGATGATAAAATAAACCTTATATTTTCATGTTCTAAAAATATAAAAAATGTTAATATGGGTGAATTATTAAAAGATGCAATAGTTCTTATAGATGGACGTGGCGGTGGAAATCAAACCCTTGCACAAGGTGCTGGTAAGAATTTATTAAACTTAGAAAATACCTTAGACTATGCTTTTAATAAGCTTAATTTAATAATATAAATTCCTAAATAATAAAAAATCAACCGAAATCTCTAGTACTCTAAAGGTTGATTTTTTATTCTAATATATTAAACATTTTAAATATATTACTATAATAATGTTTGAACTAATTCTTTGCTTGGTGAAGGTAATACTACAGTTCCTATAATATCTCCTCCCTCTTCAAGCTTAGCTTCTGCTGCTTCTATTGCTGCTTTAACAGCCGATACTTCTCCTGTAAGGATAACGTATCCTTTTCCGCCAAGACCTCTTGCTATTCTTATCTCTAATAGTTCTACATTAGCTGCCTTTAGTGCTGTATCACCTGCAATTACGGAAGCAACAGCTGACATTGTTTCAATAACACCAATAGATGAAATGTTATCAAAATCACAAGTTGCTGTTATTGCTGGAAATACTTTTTCATGTACACTAGCTATTGTATATTCACTTATAAGATAGCTAAGTCCTACTTCCTTACCAACACCTACAGCATTTGTGACATCTCCTACATCTCCTGCTAATATTACTATATATTTACCTGGACACATTGGAGTTGCTAAGATAATTTCTACATTAGCGGATTTAACCATTTCATCGGCTGCTTGAATTCCTTTTGCGATACTTTTAAATTCTAGTAATCCAATAGATCTTCTCATTTCACTCTCTCCTTTCTAGTTATCTTATCTACTTATAACAATGCTATCATCATTTATTTCTTTTATAATTCCATCTATACTTGCATGAATCTTTGCACCTAATTTATCATTAGGTATATCTCCTATAAGATCACCCTTTTTAACTACATCCCCAATATTAACTACTGGTTCTGCTTTAGCTCCTATATGTTGAGATCTTAAGATTACAACTTCTGAAAAATCATATTCCTCATTTTGAAGTGGTGCTTCAGCATCGTATTTTTCTATATTTAATCTTTGCTTAAGCTTATGAACTGGGAATTTTCTATATTCTCTAAAATCATCTGCTTTTTCTGGAGCATTATGATTAGGATTTTTAATGCCATTTTTAGCTAATTCTCCTTTAAAGAAACTATTTAACTTCCAAGGTTGAAGTCCCATTACACAAACTTGTTCGCAAAGTCCACATTCACTGCATAAAAATGAAGCTGTTGGTAAAATTTCTTTACTGCAAGTTCCACCATAACTTGCAATTCTCATCATCTTATCTGGTTCTAACTTATGTCCTAATAAATGTCTTGGACATACCTCAGTACACATTGAACAATGGCAACATGCTGCTCTTGCTTGTTTTAACATAGATTGTATGTTTCTTTTCTTTGAAACAACTATATTGTGACTCTTAGGTATAACTATTAATCCTTTAGTATTTTTCTTTATAGGTCTATTAATATCTTCTATTAATTTACCCATCATAGGACCACCATCAATGATTTCAAACTCATCAATCAATGTTCCACCTGCTAATTCAAGAGCTTGTCTTACTGATATTCCAATGGGAACTTTAACAGTAATAGGATTTTTAACTTCACCTGTAATAGTTAAAAATTTTTCAGTAACTGGTTTTCCTTCTAAAGCATTATATACATTTAATAATGTTTCAACGTTAATAACTATAACCCCAACATTTAAAGGAATCCCACCTTCTGGAACAACTCTTTTAGTTACTTCATAAACAGTAATTTGTTCATCTCCTGCTGGATAAAAATTTCCAAGTTCGAATAATTCTAGTTTCGGATATTCTCCTAATTTTTCATTTAAATTTTTCATTGCTGACTTATATTTACCCTTTAAAGCAATAACACCTTTAGTTGCTTCTGTTTGCTCTACTATTTTGTTTAATGCACATAAAAGTTCAGAAGATTTTTCTGCCATCAATTGTTGATCTACTTTCAGAAGTGGTTCACATTCAGCACCATTAACAATAACATATTCAACTTTTGCATTTAATTTTACATGAGTTGGAAATCCAGCGCCACCAGCACCAATTAATCCACCATCTTTTATTAAATCTAAAAAGTTTTTTTCCACTAATCTCATCTCCAATTCTATTTAATAGAGAAATTATCTACCATTACACATCTTCTTTTTCTTGTAAATGTTCTTGCAGATGTTAAACCTTCTCCAGTTGGACCTGCAATAGTAAATGTTCCATGTCCTTCTGCACCATATCCAATTCCTGCATATGATGGAGCATTTTTAACAAATATAGTTGTTTGCACTGCTTTAGCAAATTTACTTAAATTATCTATGTGTTTTGAGTGCATTATAGCAGTATGTCTATTTCCATGTTCAAGCTCAACACCAAGGTCTATAGCCTCATCTACATTTCTAACCCTTATAACTGGTAAAATTGGCATCATAAGTTCTTCAACTGCAAATGGATGATTTGCTTCAACTTCAGCAAATATAACTCTTATGCTTGGATCTATATTAACTCCTAACTTACTCATTATATAGTCAGCATTTTTTCCAACAAATTTTTTATTTATAGTTCCATTCTCTGTTAAAACAAGTTTTTCTAATTGTGCAAGCATATTTTTATCAGTTATTTCTAACGCACAATATTTTGACATACAAGTCTTTAAGTAATCTGCAACTTTGTCTACTACTATTACTTCTTTTTCACAGATACATGGTAAATTATTATCAAAACTACAGCCATCTATAATATCAACTGCAGCTTTTTCAATATCAGCAGTTTCATCAACAACTACTGGTGGATTTCCAGCTCCAGCTCCTATTGCTTTTTTACCACTTGATAATGCTACTTTAACAATTCCTGGACCACCTGTTGCACAAATCATATTAACTTTTGGATGAGCTAACATTATATTAGTACTTTCAATATTTGGATTTCTAACAGTAACTATAAGATTCTTAGGTCCGTTTACTCTTTCTATTGCTTTATTAATAAGTTGTATTATAAATACTGAAACATCTTTTGCTCCTGGATGAGGTGAAAATACAACTGTATTACCTCCTGCAAGCATTGATATTCCGTTGTTTATTATTGTTTCAGTTGGATTAGTTGATGGTGCAATTGCTCCTATAACTCCAAATGGTGACATTTCATAAAGAGTTAATCCACCATCTCCAGTTTTAACCCCAGCTTCAAGGTCTTCTACCCCTGGAGTTTTATCTAATGCAAGATTATTTTTAAGTATTTTATCTTCATATCTACCCATTCCAGTTTCTTCAAAAGTTCTACGAGATATTTCTTCTACATTTTTTCTCACTTCTGCTTTAAATGCTTCAATTATTTCAGTTCTTTTATCCAATCCAACTTTTCTATATTCTTGTTCTGCTATCCATGCTTGCTCTATAGCATCATTTATATCTTCAAATACACCATATTCACCAATTGGCATTGTAGGAGTATTCACAAATCCCATTATTTTCTTTTCAATATCTGCTAATGGATTTACTTCTTTTGGGACAGCGGCAGTAGTTATAACCCCTTGTTCTTTCTCATTCCCTGTAAGCTCTTTAACGATATTTTTAACTATACTTTCTATATCTATCATATTGAAATCATTCATTCTATTTTCCCCCTAATTTCATTCTTTACTTACTTCAACGCTATCTACTATAGCAACAATAGCTCTATCTATAGGTGCATCCTTAGCATTAAATTGTTGATGTGCTGCATAACCAGTTGCTACTAATACAAGTTCACCATTACCTGCTCCTACAGAATCTATAGCTACTTCAATATTTCCTGCTGGATTATATTCTGGAGTTAATGGTTGTACAATAAGCATTTTCTTTCCTACTAGTCCTTCGCTTTTGGTTGTTGCAACCACTACTCCAACCACTTTTGCTAAATACATATTTTTGCCCTACCTTTTTATAATTTGTATTCCAAGCTCTTCTGCTAAATCTTTCGCAAGAGCTGTAATTATAGAATTACTTGAAATTACAATTTTTTTATTCCCACTATTATTAGAGATATCTTCACTTGAAATTACTTTTTTATTTATTTTGAATTCTAAAGCTTTATGATTTTCATTAAAGTCCTTTTTAAAATTACTTAATACGATTTCATTTATATTACTATCATCTATTTTAGATTTAACTTTGGGTAAACTATCTTTTTTTAAATCGTTTTTTATTATAGAATCAAATATATTATCTGAATCAACTAACTTTATTCCATAAGATTCTAACCTATCTAAATATCCCTTAATCATATTCATATATGGAACAGGAATATTTTTGTACGGATTTCTTCTTGTATTACATTCTCTAAAATCAACACTGTCTTTAGAGATTATTACTTTTGTACCATTTAAAATACACTTTGATATAAGTGCAGTCGGCATGGTATCACTTATTCCATTTGCTACTTTGGATAAGGAATTTATACTTAACGTTGCACCTATTAATAAATCAAATTCTTCATCATATATATGGTTACTATCTTCTAAATAATCATCTATATAAATATCTTCCATATTAAAAATTTCATTTATAATATTTGGATCTATTATCTGTGATGCATATTTTGATAAAACTGCTTTTAATTTTATACCTTGAGTTTTTAATTTTTTCAATTCCGTGATGCTCTCTTTTAATCCCACTGTACTTCCTGTAAAAAAAACCACAGCTTTTTTAGTTCTAAATGATTTATTTTCCAGTTGAGACATCACCTCTTTTAAAACGACTTGGACAATCTCATCAAAGTTCAAATTAATCACCTCACTTAATGCAACTAACAGCAATGCCTAGAGGTGTAACTAGCAATGGATGGTTTGGTTTTATAGTTTCTATACCAATAATCTTTTCAAAAACAGATGTAAATTCACTGAAACTACACGCTCCACCAACAACATAAATTTTATTTACATCATAGCCTTGTAAATGTTTTTTTACAATATAAGCCATCTTTTCTATAACCGGTTTGATAAGGATAAAATTATCTTTTTCTTTTTTAGAATCTTTTTTTAATTTTTCTGCTTCCTCAAAAGATATATTGTAATTCCCCGATAAAACTAAACTCATATGAGTACCACCTGTTGGTTCATCTGCTGTATATAATACTTTACCATCTTTTAAAATACTTACTCCAGTTGTACCACCACCAACATCAACAACTGCTCCATCTTTTATTCCAAGTACTGCTGCTGCTGCAGTTGGTTCATCAATAATACTAACCAATTCTATATCAGCTGCTTCTAGTACATTTCCAATTGCTTTTACATTTCCCTCTAAAGTTCCAGGTGGAATTGCTGTTGATCCATAACTTATAGTTGTACCTAAAACCTTCTCTACTTTAGCTTTTAACTTTTTTACTATTTCTATAGCACCAATAAAATCTACAACTAGTCCATCTTTCACAACAGATGCTGGATATGATGCTCCAGCTACTGGATTATTATTTTTGTCAACTACTGAAAGAACTATATTGGCTGTACCTAGATCTACTCCAACTTTTAAGTTATTACTAACTTCATTGCACTTTTCTTCTTTTATTAAATTATAAAAAATATCTAACCCTTTATTTGCATCATCTAACCCCATAGCTAAACTCCTTCAACTTTAGTAATTCTTATCTTATCACCATTTTTTAGTCCTGAAGCATTAGCTTCATCTGTATCAATATGCATTTCTGGTACAAAATCATCTGAAATCCTAATAATTACATTGTGAAAAGTTACTTTTCTTGGACCATAAGTAGTTACATCTACTAACTCTCCATCTCTATATCCATATTTTTTTGCAAAGTCTGTAGATAAATGAATATGCCTCGCAGCAATTATTACACCCTGATCTATTTTTATTTCCCCTTTAGGTCCCTTCAGCAATATTCCTGGAGTACCGCTAAGTTTTCCTGATTGTCTTATAGGTGCATTTATACCTAATTTCATTTCATCTGATATTGAAACTTCTAATTGAGTAGATTCTCTCAATGGTCCAAGTACTCTTATTTTTTCAAAATATCCTTTCGGACCTCTAGCTTCAACTGTTTCATCATATGCATATTGTCCTGGCTGTCTCAACTCTTTTTTTATATTAGGTTTATAATTTTCTCCAAATAAGCCTTCAAGTTCCCTTAATCCAAGATGAATATGCTTATTAGATATTCCTACGGGTATTAAACTTTCATTATACTTATTCAATTCTTCTATAACTGCTTTTGTAACAGTTAATATTATTTTTTCTATATCTACTTGAACCATATGAAATTTCTACCCCTTTCTTATATTAAAGATTAGACTGTGGTAATATTTTTTCAGTATCTATATGTGGTCTTGGAATTACATGTATTGATACTACTTCTCCTACTTTTTGTGCTGCTGCTGCTCCTGCATCTGTTGCTGCTTTAACAGCTCCCACATCTCCTCTTACCATTACAGTTACTAGCCCTGATCCTATTTTTTCATATCCTACTAATGTTACATTAGCACTTTTAACCATAGCATCTGCTGCTTCTATAGCCCCTATTAAACCCTTTGTTTCTACCATTCCTAATGCATCTTTCATAATATTCTCCTCCTTAAAATCAAGATAGTGTAAACTTGTTTACACTACGCTTTTAATTTTTTCTTTATATATCAAGGGTTCGACCGTTTTTTTGTATAAAAAAACAATGACCCCCTTA
>NZ_JAMQHY010000080.1:0-968 GCF_023845705.1 Clostridium sp. ZBS15 | reverse complement strand
ATAGTATTATTTTTTTATTTACTTTTTATACTTTATTTTAAATTATATATTTGTTTCTTTATATTTAGTTTTTAAAGCTATCATTGCTTTTTTTAATCCTTGATTTGCAGCTTTTTTATACCATATATATGCAGTTTTACGATCTTGAGTTATTCCATTTCCCAAATAATACATAGTAGCTAAATTATATTCTGCATATGAGTATTCTTGATATGCAGCTTTTTTATAATACTTAACAGCTTCTTCATAGTTTTTTTCTATTCCAATACCCTGTTCATACATATAACCTAATGTATTTTGAGACTTCTCATATCCTAAAATTGAAGCTCTCATGTGCCATTTAAATGCCTTTTTATAATCTGTATCAACGCCTTTTCCATACATATATAAATTGCCTAAGTTATATTGTGCATAAAAATCTTCTTGTAATGCGGCTTTTTCATACCATTTAATAGCTTCTTTATAGTTTACTTCAGTTCCTAATCCCTCTTCATACATACATGCTAAATTACATTGTGCATCTGGATTTCCTTGATTAGCTGAATATTTAAAATATTCTATAGCTTTTTCATAATCTTGCTTTACGCCATTTCCACAATAGTACATATCTCCTAAATTATATTGTGCAACATCATAGCCTTGCTTAGCAGATTTTATATACCATTTAACAGCCTCTTCATAATCCTGCGCAATCTCCTCACCAGTATAATATCTATCACCTAAAACATTTTGTGCTTTTTTGTTTTCTCTATCTGCATATTTTCTTATTTTTTCTAAGCTTAAACTTTCAAAATCTATATCTGCATTTTTATAATTATCTATAATGTTCTTTATTGTTATTATTCCACCCACTGCTTCATCCCCCATTTATTACAAATTAAAATTTAATTTGCATATAAATTTGATTTAATATTATTATACACTATTTAAAAACAATATGTTTTTCCATTTTATATATTTTTATTTTA
>NZ_JAMQHY010000079.1:0-267 GCF_023845705.1 Clostridium sp. ZBS15 | reverse complement strand
AAAAAAAAATTTTTTTAAAATTTTTTTTTTAATGGTAAATAATTAATTTTTTTATTTACTTTTTATAAGGTGTGTTATTTGGAAATAATATTTTTTTGTTAAATACCCCCCCTTTTTTTTTAAAAAATTTTTTTATTTCAAAAAAATATTTATTATAATCAAAAAAAAAAAAAAAACCAATTTCTCTTTAAAAACACCATAAAAAAAAAAAAAAAATATACCCCTCCTTCTCTTTTTTTTTTTCCCTCCAACAAAAAAAACTTTTGC
>NZ_JAMQHY010000008.1:97023-100822 GCF_023845705.1 Clostridium sp. ZBS15 | reverse complement strand
TCTATAGGTACCATTTTATTATCTAAAACACTTTTTTTATTTTGAATTAGTTTAAATAAATGTTAAATTCTTAGACAGTAGATATTCTCCGTGATAAAATAAAGTTATAGAATAATATTTTTCTTAAATTAAGGCTATGTTTTAAGTAAATTCCTCTGTCCATGAGCTTTATACTACAATATCAACACTGTTTTAAAATATAGCCAAATAATTAAGTTTTATACATTATAGATAGATGGTGATTAAGTGGTTATAGTAAAGTTAGAAAAGAATAAGAAAAGACAAATTATTTTTAAAATTAAATTTACAGATGGTGAAGAAAATAAATTATTTTTTAAAAGAGCTATTATAGAGGGTAAAAAAATAAAAGGAAACTTTGATTATCAAGTACCTTTAAGATTTTTTATTCCAATAGTAAAAAATATAAATAAAAAAGATATATTGTTAGATAAAGATAGTTTGTTATGTTATTTAGAATTTTCGGATATGTATGATCAAAATTATTATAATGAAATACAAGCTACTCCTAACTATATGAAAAGATGGAGAGAAGAGGGATGTCCTGAAATTTATAAAGTAACTATTGATAAGGATAATTGCAATATAGAAAAGGAAATTATTTTTAATAAACCTAAAGTTTATTTTGAATAACTAGTGGTTTAATATAAAAATAAAAAATTAGAAATAACTTTTTATATAGATATTTCTAATTTTGTAGTATTAAAATTAAAATATATTTATTTAAATATCGCCATTTACAATAATATCGATCTTTCCTGTATCTGGGCTGATAATTAATCCATGAACTCTTATGTTCTTAGGAATTAAAGGATGATTTTTTATCATTTTTACGCTTTCTTTTATAGAATTTTCAACAGATTCAAATCCATGAAGCCATGATTCAATATTTATTCCAGAATTATTTAGAATAGATAAAGTATCATTACTTATTCCTCTATCAACCATCTTACTTATAAGAGTTTTGGTATTTAAATTACTCATACCGCAACCGTGATGCCCTACTACAAATATATCTTCAGCTCCAAATTCATATATTGCAACTAATATACTTCTTATTACGCTACCAAATGGATGAATTACAGTTGCACCAGCGTCTTTTATTATTTTTGCATCTCCATTCTTTATATTCATAGCCTTAGGTAATAATTCTGTTAATCTAGTGTCCATACATGATAATATAACCATTTTCTTTTTAGGAGTTTTGGTTGTAATAAACTCTTCAAATTTTTTATTTTCTACAAAGTCGTTATTATATTTCATTATTTCTTCTAATTTACTCATTTGTTGCCCCACCTTTATTATTTTATATTAAATAGATTATACAATTAAAGTTTTATTTATTAAATACTATTTTAATAAATGATTTATATTAAAAATTAACATAAACTATTAATTTTATAAAAATAGTTAAAGTTTAAGTTGTTTATAAATTAAATCTTAGCTATACTTGTTCATAATAAAATATAGTATTAATATTATGGGGAAGTTTTATTCATAATAATTAAAAATGTTGTAAGGGGCGAAATAGTAATGAATATCTCAGAGGAAAAGAAAGAATTAAGAAAAAAAATACTAAAAATAAGAAAAGAAATGGATATTAATAAGAAAAGAAATTTTGATAATATAATTCACAATAAATTTTTAAAAAGTAAGTTTTATTCACAGTGTAGAAATATTTTTGTGTATATTTCTTATGATTCTGAAATTGACACTAAAACTATAATAAGAAAAGCATTAGAAGATGGAAAAAATATTTATGTTCCTAGAACAAACTATAATACAAAATTGATGGAGGCTGTTAAAATATCATCATTAGAAAATCTTATAAAAGACAAACATGGAATTTTACAACCTACTGAAAGTGGATTAGCAGTTGAATTAGAAGAAATTGATTTGATAATTATGCCAGGTGTAGCTTTTGATAATAATGGGGGCAGAATGGGATATGGCGGAGGATTTTATGATAGATATATGAGTAAATGCTCAAAAAATATACAGAAGATTTCTTTAGCATATGATTTTCAAATATTAGATAATGTTCCAATGGACAGCCATGATACAAGGGTTAATTCTATTATTACAGAGAATAAAGAAATTGTATGTAATATTTAAAATAATAACAATATAATAAAATATTTTTAAATTATGGTTGCAAATGTTAAAAAATGATATATAATATAAACATATTAAAAATAAATCTGTTATTAAGAATGGTGGAGGGACTGGCCCTATGAAGCCTAGCAACAGCTAACTTTAATGCGAAAGTTAGAATTGTGCTAAATCCTGCAGGAAATTTCCTGAAAGATAAGAGATGCATAGAAGTTATATATAAATTTGTTTTTATTAACTATTTCTCTATCTTTAAACAGGAGAAATAGTTTTTTTTAATGTATTAAAATATGTTTTAATAAATAAGCAATAAATTTTAGGGGGTAATAAAATATGAAAATTGAAACAAAATGTCTACATGAAGGATATAAACCAAAGAATGGAGAACCAGTAGCATTACCGATTTATCAAAGTACTACATATAGATATGATAGTACAGAAGCAATAGGAAAATTATTTGATTTAACAGCTGAAGGTCATATGTATTCACGTATATCAAATCCAACAGTTGGAGCTGTAGAAGATAAAATAGCTTCATTAGAAGGTGGAATAGGAGCTCTTTGTACTAGTTCAGGTCAAGCAGCATCTTTAATAAGTATATTAAACATTTTAAAAGCTGGGGATCATATCATTAGTGCTGCAACAATTTATGGGGGAACAATTAATTTGTTTGCAGTAACACTTAAAAGATTTGGAATAGATTGTACATTTGTTGATCCTGATGCTTCAGAGGAAGAAATACAAAAAGAATTTAGAGAAAATACTAAAGTTGTTTTTGGAGAAACTATTGCAAATCCAGCTATAGCTGTATTTGATATAGAAAAGTTTGCTAAAATAGCACATAAGAATAATGTACCTCTTATAATAGATAATACTTTTGCAACACCCATACTTTGCAGACCGATAGAATTTGGAGCAGATATAGTTATTCATTCTACTACTAAATATATGGATGGCCATGCAGTTCAAGTTGGAGGAGTTATTATAGATAGTGGTAATTTCGATTGGACAAATGGTAAATTCTCAGAATTTACAGAGCCAGATGAATCATATCATGGTGTAATTTATTCAAAAGATTTTGGAAAATCAGCATATATAACAAAAGCTAGAGTACAACTTATGAGAGATTTAGGAGCATATATACCAGCTAATGCTGCATTTCTTCTGAATTTAGGTCTTGAAACACTTTCAGTTAGAATAGAAAAACATTGTAGAAATGCTGAAAAAGTTGCAGAGTTTTTAAGTAATAACGAAAAAGTTGAATTTGTAAATTACCCAACAGTTAAAGGAAATAAGTATGAAGATTTAGCAAGAAAGTACTTACCTAATGGATGTAGTGGAGTAGTATCATTTTCAATAAAAGGAAGTAGAGAAAATGCTATTAGATTTATGGATAATTTAAAACTTGCAGAAAATGTAGTTCATGTAGCAGATATTCGTACATGCGTACTTCATCCAGCAAGTTCAACACATCGTCAACTTACAGATGATCAACTTATAGCAGCTGGAATAACACCAGGACTTGTTAGATTATCAGTTGGACTAGAAAACATAGATGATATATTAGAAGATGTTAAACAAGCATTAGATCAAGTTTAATCAACATTTTCTTTAAGAAAATGTTGATATATGCATAAATAAAGGTGGACTAAGTAATTAAACTTAGGAA
>NZ_JAMQHY010000008.1:94494-96931 GCF_023845705.1 Clostridium sp. ZBS15 | reverse complement strand
TATTGCATATATCAACATATTTTAAAAATAAAAATAAAGAAATAGGAAGTTAATTAAAATGTATCTAGATAGATATTTTAATTAATTTCCTATTTTAATATTATTATTTAAATTTACAAGTTTGATTTATGAATGTTTATGATTTAGTATAGGAGCGTAATGGCATTGGAATTTACTTTTTAGAATTCTTAATAAAGATTTGTTGAATTAATTGCTTGTCACAATGTTTCATTGGGAGCATGCATTAATTAGACTAAGCTTTATTTTAGTATTCTTAAAGCAAATTCCTCAGTCCATAAGCTTTATACTAAATCATAAACTATTTCAATGAATCAAAAGAAATTATCTTTCTTTTGTAACTATTTCATTTAATAGTCTTTCAGTAAAGGCATCTAATTTCATAGCACCTTCATCATCATTCTTTCTGCTTCTTACAGAAACTTCGTTGTTAGCAGCTTCTTTTTCTCCAACAACTAAGATATAAGGAGTTCTT
This sequence comes from Clostridium sp. ZBS15, assembly GCF_023845705.1. Taxonomy (NCBI): domain Bacteria; kingdom Bacillati; phylum Bacillota; class Clostridia; order Eubacteriales; family Clostridiaceae; genus Clostridium; species Clostridium sp. ZBS15. The sequence goes on along the minus strand of NZ_JAMQHY010000008.1, from coordinate 96,438 downwards.
TCAAGTCTAGCTTCTCTGATTTTATAACCGATTTTTTCAGCTCTATAATCAGCTTCAATTCTAACACCTTTATTTCTTAATGATTTAACTACTGATTCAGCATAATCATTGTATTTATCTGATATTGGTAACACTTTTACTTGAACTGGAGAAAGCCAAGTAGGGAATGCACCAGCATATTTTTCTATAAGCATTGCTAAAGTTCTTTCATAACATCCAATTGATGATCTATGAATTATATATGGACGTTTCTTTTCTCCATTTTTATCAATATAGCTCATATCAAATCTTTCAGCTAAAGCAAAGTCGATTTGAACTGTGAATAATGTATCTTCTTTACCATGAACATTTCTACATTGTAAGTCAAGTTTTGGACCATAGAATGCAGCTTCATCATCAGCTTCAACATAATTAATTTTTAAATGATCTAAGATAGTTCTCATTGTATCTTGAGTTTTATTCCAAGCTTCAGGATCATTTATATATTTTTCAGTATTATTTGGATCCCATTTAGAGAATCTATAGCTTATATCTTCGTCAATTCCTAAAGTTTTCATTAGATATTGAATTAATTCAAGTACACCTTTAAATTCTTCTTCTAATTGTTCTGGAGTTACAATTAAGTGACCATCAGCTAAAGTGAATTGTCTAACTCTTATAAGTCCATGCATTTCTCCTGAAGATTCATTTCTAAATAGAGTAGAAGTTTCACCGTATCTTATAGGAAGATCTCTATAACTGTGTTGTTCTGCATTATATATAGTATATTGGAACGGACAAGTCATAGGTCTTAAAGCAAACACTTCTTCATCCTTTTCTTCATCTCCTAATACAAACATTCCATCTTTATAGTGATCCCAGTGACCAGAGATTTTATAAAGGTCGCTCTTAGCCATAAGTGGAGTTTTAGTTAATACATAACCTCTTTTTTCTTCTTCATCCTCAACCCATCTTTGAAGAGTTTGAACAATCTTAGCTCCTTTTGGCATTAATAAAGGAAGACCTTGACCTACATTTTCATCAGTAGTAAATAATTTAAGTTCTCTACCTAATTTATTATGATCTCTCTTTTTAGCTTCTTCAACAGCTTCTAAATATTCGTCAAGTTCTGATTTCTTTAAGAAAGCAGTACCGTATATTCTAGTAAGCATTTTATTTTTTTCGTCACCTTTCCAATAAGCACCAGCACTTCTAATAAGTTTGATTGCTTTAATTGGTTTTAAAGACATAACGTGAGGTCCAGCACATAAATCAGTAAATTCACCAATTTTATAGAATGAGATTATTTCATCTTTATCTAAATCATTGATTAATTCTACTTTATATGGTTCATCCTTCATTAATTCTAAAGCTTCATTTCTTGGAAGTTCAAATTTTTCAATTGAAGGGTTTTCTTTGATTATTTTTTTCATTTCTGCTTCAAGTTTTTCTAAATCTTGAGCTGAAAATGCAACATCCTTATCAAAATCGTAGTAGAAACCAGTAGCAATAGAAGGTCCTATAGCTAATTTTGTTTCAGGAAATAATCTTTTAACAGCATAAGCTAAAACATGAGATATACTATGTCTTACAGCATCTTTACCCTCTTGAGAATCAAAAGTGCATATGCTTAAAGAAATATCTTCATTAATTTCTTTTCTAAGGTCACAAATTTTATTATTAACAACACCACAACAAGCGTTTCTAGCTAAACCTTCACTAATTGATTTTGCTATTTCGTATATAGATAATCCAGCTTCAAATTCCTTAACTGAACCATCTTTTAAAGTTACTTTTATCATTATAAAAAACTCCTTTCAAAACTGTAAAATAAAATTTAGTATAAAAGAACAAAATTGCTAAGGCGACTTTGGAGCCACCAATTTTTTTAGCCATGCACCCTTTCCAAACGCAGTGCAGGAATAATGGTGCGGCATATGATTATTTTTTATTCTTTAGGGGTAC
>NZ_JAMQHY010000008.1:90352-94469 GCF_023845705.1 Clostridium sp. ZBS15 | reverse complement strand
CTAAAGAATAAAAAAACTCCGTCTCTAAATATATAGAGACGAAGTAATATCCGTGGTTCCACTCTAATTATCTAATACATCTATTTAAATTAAAAATATACTTATTTTAATTTAAAAAGTAGAGTACTAGATCACTTGAAATTACCGTAACGTGGCAATAAACGGACTGTATTAAGGTCACTCAGAGGTGGTTTTCAACTAAAGATATTTAAGAATAATTCCACCAACATATTCTCTCTCTGAAAATAAGGTTTTAGTTTACTGTCCTCATCAACGTATTATCATATATTATTTTTTATTATAATCATTGCATTTTTTTATGTCAATAAAATAAGAAAAATATTTGTTATAAAATTAAGGTTCTTTATCTATATTGTCGATTAATTTATTTAGAGTTAAATTTTCAATCATTTCTTCAGCATATAGTTTTCCACCCATAATTTTAACTATTATATCTAATTTTTTAAATCCTTCTTTATATACTTTTAAATCTTTAATGATTCTTTTTAGTTGATTTTTAGATACTTCAAGTATTAACATTAATTCTTTAAATTTATAATAATCATTTTGAAGCAGATAAAATAAATTATTTTGAAGTTCTAACTTGTACAAAATATCGGTTTCTTCACAATGATGAGGACCTGGTTTACCTCTATGATGATATGGACACAAATACTTGTAATTTAATTTTATATCCAATCCACCTTCACTTCTGTGAACAATATGATGAATATCAGCCTGTTTTTGGCATATTTCACACAAATACAACTGCATTCCTCCTTAAAAGCTTGTATATATATTATAAAATAATCAGAATAAAATATCAATTTACTTAGCTTCTATTATAGGTAAGTATTAGAAGCTTTTATGATATAAATCCTAAATATATACATATTTACCTATAATAAATAGTATTTAAAAAAAATCTCAAGTGTTACATTTTTGAAACAATTAAGATTAAGTTTTGAAAAGATTAATTGTTATTATATAAACATAGTAAACGTTTCAAAGAGGGGGAAGCTTAATGAGTACAGTAGAGTTATTAGAACAGAACCCTATTATAGCATCTGTAAAAAATGAAGATGAATTAGCATTAGCGCTAGAATCTTCAGTACAGATTATATTTGTGTTATTTGGCAGTATTATGAATATAAAAGAGATAGGCGATTTAATAGAGGAAAAAGGGAAGATAGGAATAATTCATTTAGATTTAGTTGATGGTTTTGTTTCAACTAAAGAAGTAGTAATTAGTTATTTAAAAGAAAATACTAGTTTCAAAGGAATTATAAGCACAAAACCACACATCCTTAAAATTGCTAAAAATTATGGGTTACTAGCAATTCAAAGATTTTTTATATTTGATACATTGTCATTTACCAATTCTAAGAATCATTTAGTATCAGGAGCCGATGCAATAGAAATATTACCTGGAATTTTACCTAAGGTTATAGAAAATATGTCTAAAAATACATTAAAACCAATAATTACAGGTGGATTAATTGAGAATAAACAAGAAATTATTTCAGCATTACAATCTGGTGCAACATGTATATCTACAACTAAGCAAGAACTTTGGAGTGTTTAGTTATTAATTTAAGCATATTTTAAATATTTCTTTTAATTTATTACAGGAATTATTTATAGTATAAAACAAATAAAGTTTTACAGACTAAAAGATTAATTTTGTGGAGGGATTTTTATGTTTAACTTTTTAAAACCGGCACCTCATATTGAGAGAATGCCAGCAGAAAAGATACCATCAAGCTACAAGAGATATCGTATACAAGTATTTCTAAGTATATACATGGGATATCTTATTTATTACTTTGTAAGAAGTAATTTCTCATTAGCTAAGGTATATCTTATAGACCAAGGATTTACAAAAACTCAAGTAGGTTTTGTTGCCTCAGCTTTAGGATTAGCTTATGGTGTAAGTAAGTTCGTAATGGGTAATATGTCCGATAGGTCAAATCCAAGATTTTTCCTAGCAATAGGTCTTATATTATCAGGTGCAACAAACTTATTCTTACCTAATGCAACTAATATAGGTATGATGTTTATATTAATGTTACTTAATGGATGGTTCCAAGGTATGGGATGGCCTCCATGTGGTAGAATAATGACACATTGGTTCTCAGATAGTGAACGTGGAGTTAAAATGTCAATATGGAATACAGCACATAATGTAGGTGGCGGATTTATCGCTACAGTTGTATTACTTGGTGTATCTATATTTGGAAGTTGGAAAGGTTCATTCTATTTACCAGCAATAATTGCTATCGTTGGTGGTATCGTTTATATGATCTTTGCAAAGGATACTCCTCAATCAGTTGGTTTACCACCAATAGAAGAATATATGGATGATTATCCAGAAGTTGCAGAACAAGTTGAAGATGCAGAAGCAGAACTTTCTGCAAAAGAAATATTATTTAAATATGTATTTAATAACAAATTATTATGGTGTATTGCTATAGCTAATGTATTTGTTTACATGGTTAGATATGGTGTTATAAACTGGGTTCCAACATACTTACAAGAAGTAAGACATTTTAACCCAAAAGATTCTTCAGTAGCATTTGCTTTATTTGAATATGCAGCTATTCCAGGAACTATCATAGTTGGATGGATTAGTGACCACATATTCCATGGAAGACGTGCTCCGATAGGAATAATTTGTATGGTTGGTGTTGCAGTTGCAACATATGTCTATTGGAAGAGTACAAGCCCAATGGCAATTAATTGTGCTTTAGCATCAATCGGTGCTTTAATCTACGGACCTGTTATGCTTATAGGTGTTAGTGCACTAGACCTTGTACCTAAGAAAGCTGCAGGAACAGCTGCTGGTTTCACCGGACTATTTGGATACATGGGTGGACAAGTTGCAGCAGAAGTTGCAATGGGTGCTGTTGTTGATAAGTTTAGCTGGGACGGTGGATTCATATTATTAATGATTTCATGTGTTTTAGCAATATTCTTCTTATCATTCACATGGAATTCTCATAATATTGCAGCGAAAAAAGCTAACTAAAAAAGCTAATTAAAAAAGCTAAATAAATAAATTAAATAAATAAATAAATAAAAATTAAAAAACAATTTACCAATCCCCAATTTTATAAATTATTATATTAATGAAAAAGTGTACTTTCAGACTAAAAGTTTGAAAGTACACTTTTTTATTTTTCTTTAATTTAATGACTATAATCATATAAAAACTAATAGAATATTTATAGAAATAAATAACAATAATAGTAATATAATTTAAAAAATCTATATTAATGATAAAAACACAAAAAAATATGGTATAAATAATTTGTTAAGACAGTATTATATACTATATAATATAGGTATATAGATGGAATATAAAATAAAATGGTTTAAATAAATGAAAGAATGGTGGTTAAATTGAAAGAAAAATATAATTCATTTAGATATTGGGATGATATAACTAGCAAAAATAAAACAATTAGAGGACATATGTTTATGGAAGAACTTCCGACAGAAAAAAGTCTTTATTTTCATACAATTATTTTTAATAAGAATGCAGGGGTGAGCAGTATTTGGGGATATATGCCTAATCCAAAAACTTTACTCGGGTATTTTCAGCACTCATTTTTACAAGAAGCTTTTTATAAATGGATATATGGAAAAGAAAAATTAGTTACTAAAATTCCACCCTTACCTGTTGAAGTTATTATTAAAGAAGGCGAGAAATTAAAAAAAATTAATAAAGAGATAGCGAATAAGATGAAGCATGACTATGATAAATTGAATAGCATTTGGGATGCGCCTATAAGTAAACTTGATTTAGAAGTAAGAAAATTTATAAAAGATTTCAATGCTAAGTGGAGTGTAGATAATAATCAATTTATATATTTAAAAATATTTAAAGATGCTAAAGAATTAGGTGATTTTGTAATATCATCTAGTTTAATAACTAACACAGAAAAAGAGTTGGAAAAAAAGATAGGTGTATCTTTAGAAGAATGGAAAGATATTTGTGATAATGTAGATAAAGATAAAGGAAAGGGAGAAAAATTTAGAAAAATATTATTAAAGAAGTTGACAGAAGTATTTTAAAATAAGACAATGTTTTATCAAAGTGCTTATATATGCATAA
>NZ_JAMQHY010000008.1:83936-90323 GCF_023845705.1 Clostridium sp. ZBS15 | reverse complement strand
ATATAAAATTGAGACAAGCAGTAAATATGAATTAAAAAAAGTAAAATTAATTAGGGTTACCAGAAAAGATTTTTAAATAATTTCTAGTAACCCTTAAAATATTATTTTTTAATAACAGATGATATACTTTGTGATGATATTCCAAGCATACTTCCTGTAAATCCTAGACCTTCTTCTGTAGTAGCTTTAACATTAATTTGATTAATATCTATATTAAGTGCATTAGCTATATTTTTTCTCATATTTTCTATATAAGGAAATAATTTAGGTTTTTGAGCAATAACAACAGAATCAATATTATTTATAATATATCCATTTTTTATGATTAATTTATTTACTTCTTCTAAAAGTTTTATACTAGAGATCCCTTTGAATTTACTATCAGTGTCAGGAAAGTGACGACCAATGTCTCCTAAAGCACAAGCTCCTAATAATGAATCCATTATTGCATGTAATAAAACATCAGCATCAGAATGACCTAATAATCCTTTTTCATAAGGAATTTCAACTCCACCTAAAATTAATTTTCTATTTTCAACTAGCTTATGAACATCATATCCAAGTCCCACTCTCATATAACAAAGTTCCTTTCAAGTTAAAATAAATTTTAATAATTATATTTTAATTTTATCATTTAAATCTATAGTAATCAATTTTAGTATTATTATCAATTAGATAATTATTATTAAGGTACTTTGAAGAGAATTTGACATGTATATAAGAAATTAGCCGATTGAAAATAAAAGTAAGAAAATTTATTTTACGCTTTTTTATAAAATCTACATATATAACTTTTTTTCTCATATTAATCTCCATAAATATATTAATTTTTTAAGTACTATATTCATATTTTTAGAATTATGATAATTGGAGATTAGAAAAATTGTTTAGGCTGGAGTTGAATGTGGATAGCAGTAAAATAAATTTCTATGATATAATAACATCATATGAAACATTAGTTAATTTTGATATTTATAATATTAATTAAATGAAATATTATAATTTGGAGGAAAATTAAAATGGACAAGCTAAGAATTAAATATGTCTTTTCATCAACACCAAACATGTTATTAATAGGTGGAAAAACAGATATAAATAGAAACAAACAAATAGAATTATTTTTAAAAAAATTGTCTTTATACAATATTTTACTTAAGGACTTAATTAATTATCCTCCTAAAGAAAAACAGCGTAATATAATTTTAAATATTTCTTATTATATACTTGAAGATGATAATTTAAGAGATTCTGTTGAAAGAAAAAAAGATTTACCTATACGAAATGTTTGCAAAAATCTTGATGTTAGTGATGAATTTTTAAGAAAATGGAAAGAATATATTTTATTTTATTATATTATTTTTTCCAATATAGATTATAAGCTTATTCAAGAATATTTAAAAATAGAAGAAAAATCAAATAATGTGATAAATTTAAATAATGTAAAGAAAACAGAATTTTTTAGAGGAATAGTATTAAAAAGTTTAAATAGTAGTGCATATATTTTAACATCAAGTGGTGAAATAATTAAAATAAAGTGTGATAAAAATACTAAAATTGGACAAGAAATTAGTGGACAACAGAAAAAATCTTTTAGGAATTATAAAATATATTTTTGTATATTAATAGTTTTAATAATGATAATAGGAATGTCTTTATATTCACATTATTATAATTCTCAAAGTACAATAATAGTAAATACAACCTCTGCTATAAAATTAGAATGTAATTTCTTAGACAAGGTTATATATTCATATTCTGAAACTGAAAAGGGAACTAAGCTTATAATTTCAACTGATGTTTTACATAAGGACATCGATGAGTCTATAAAAGAGATTTTAGATTATGCAATTAACAATGAAATGATACCCACTGATAATAAAATATTAATAACTGTAAATGGAGAAGCTTTAAAATACGGTGCACTAAAAGAGACTAGTAAATTTTTAAATGAAATAAATGAAAAGAATAAAAGTGAGAACAAGAGTCAAATTTCTGTGTTAATAAATAATGGTGGAAATCAACATAAATTAACAACGAGTTTATATGAATAGATAAAAAGATAGATATGTTTAAGCAGTATATTGATATATTTTAAAAATAATCTTTTATTTTTAGCTCTGTTTTAAATGTGTGTTGATATATGCAATAGGTAAAGTGGCATTCCTAAGTTCAATTACTCCGCCAACTTTGCTTATGCATATATCAAAACTCTGCTAAAACAGAGCCTTATTTTTTTGTGTTTTCTAATAACTGTTTGAATGTATCCATATCATAATTAGAACTTATATAAATTCTGTTAAGCAATAGAGGATTGTCATCCCTATCAGAAAGACCCAAATCTGTAGTAAATCCTAATTTAAAACCAGCATCTTTAGCAGCTTTTACACTGTTATCATCATAATTTCCATAAGGATAAGCAATACTAGTGACTGGCTTCTCAGTAATTGCTTCTAATGTTTCTTTAGATTCTAAAAATTCTTTTAATTGTTCATCATATGTCATTTTAGTAAGATCAGGATGTCCAGCAGTATGGCTTTGAATATCTATTCCGTAATCAGACATTTTCTTTATAGCTGATTCTGAAAGATAATATTCTCCATCTAACTCAAAAGTAATACAAAATATAGTAGCTTTCATATTTAAATCTTTTAATATAGGAAATGCATTAGTATAGTTATCCATATATCCATCATCAAAAGTGATTACAATACTTTTTTCTGGAATAGGAGTATTGTTTAATAGATAATTTTCTAACTCTTTAAGAGTTAGAGTAGTATATCCAGAATCCTTTATATATCTAAGTTGATTTCTAAGTTTTTGAGGAGCTATAATAACCTCGTTATTTTCAGAATTTTTAACTGAATGATAGTATAAAACTGGAACCCCAATATTCTCATTAGTTAATTTTAAATCATTATTTGTGTTAATTTCCTTTTCATATTCAACATCAGAGATTTCTTTATCCGTATCATTAAATTCTGGATTATTATCATCAATAGCCTCAGTAGTAGTAGAATTATTTGAATTTTTATCAACAGTATCTTTTAAGAATAAGTTATTATACATAAAATATGAAATAATTACACAAATTAAAACACAAGTCAATATAATGATATTTTTTTTTGTAAAAAAATTATTTAAATTTTTCAATGATAGTATCCTCCTAGTTATTTTAAGTCTTTATTTATAATATAAACACAATAAGCATATTTTAACATAATATTTTTTTTATAACAAAAAACAAAAAAGAAAAAAATTACAACTTATCAACATTATCCACAATTGCCTGTGGATAACCTGTTATAAAATCAATTTAATATAAAAAAACTATCTGTGTATTTTGTTAATATTTTTTAAAAGGTATGTTTTTATGGAAGGAGAAAAAATAAGATAATGCATTTAATTTCAAATATTGTATCGGTATTTTTGATTCCCTTAATGTTATCACAAAGTTATCCACAGTACATGTTTATAAATAATAGAATAAAAAACGACAATAATCTAAAAATTGTGGAAAAGTCTATAAATAAAAATTTAAGTTATTTAATAGAAGATGTTAGAATTTTGCAAATAGAAGGTGGAAAAGATAAAAACAAAATTAATAATATAAATTCAAAGATAAATGCTGATGTTATGAATCCGATAATGGAAGCAGAAAAAACTTCAGCAGAGTATTTTAATGATAATAATATTATTCCTAATTTTCCTTATCAAATAGTATCTAAATATTTTGTTAGTAGAAATGATAATAATATTTTAAGTTTTTATAATGATTATTATGAATTTTTAGGTGGAGCACATGGAATGACTACTAGAACTTCATATACAATAGATAAAAATAAAGAAGAAATTTTAAAACTAAATGATTTATTTAAATTAGGATATGATTATTCAAATATAATAAATAAAGAAATTGAAAAGCAAATAGGAAATAATCCTGATAATTATTTTGATTCAGGAAAAATATTTAAAGGTATAAATGAAAATCAGGATTTCTATTTAGATAAAGATAATATTATTATATATTATCAATTATATGAGATAGCACCATATGTATACGGTATTCCAGAATTCAAAATTCCAATAGAATTGTTTGGAGATAATTTTATTTATAGTTAGGGTTTTAATATACGTTAGTTACATGGTAATATTTATTTTAGATATAAACGATTTAAAGGAGATTAAAATGAAGAAGTTATTAAAAGAATATACTATAATAACTATAGGAATTATAATAGTTGCCATTGGTCTTGAAATGTTTTTCTATTCTAATAATATAGCATCTGGAGGAGTTTCTGGATTAGCATTAGTTTTAAATAAAGTTTTAGGAATTGAACCTGGAATAGTAATGATTGTATGTAATATTGTATTATTTATTGTAGCTTTTATATTTATTGGTGGTAGTTTTGGAGTAAAAAGTATGTATGCTGCATTTGGTTTATCTTTCATATTATCAGCTGTTGAAAAATTTCATAAGCCAATAGCAATAACTAATAATTTAGTTTTAGCAACTATATTTGGAAGTACATTAGTAGCTATGGGAACAGCAATTATGTATACTAAAAATGCTACTACAGGAGGTACTAGTATTACAGCTAAAATATTAAGTAAGTATTGTCATATAGACTTTGGAAAGGGATTGTTAATATCAGATTCGGTAGTAATATTATTAGCAATTTATACGTTTGGCGTAGAACTGGGATTGTTTGGATTATTAAGTGTGTATTTAACTGGTATTTTAATAGATAAATTTATAGATGGATTTAACTTATCTAAACAAGTTATGATTTTTACTGATAAAGAAGAGATTGTGGCAAATTACATAATGAAAGATGTTGAGAGAGGATGTACTGTTTTTTATGGCAAAGGTGGATATACTAAAAAACAAAACTGTGTTATCTTAACCATATTAAGTAGAACTCAATTTATTAAGTTAAAGCAATTTATTATGAAGAATGATCCTAAGGCATTTATAACAGTAAATGAAATAACAGAAGTATTAGGTCAAGGATTTAAAAATATATTAGATAATTAAAAATTGATATTTTAGTATAAAACTCATGGACAGAGAAATTTACTTTAAGAGTTCTAAAAAGCAAATTTCAATGCCACTTCGCTTTTATACTAAAACATCAACATTGTCTTAAAACAGAAAACTTTATAAAGTTAATTAATTATTTAGTGTGAGAATTTTTATTTTGATTTCCTCTAAAGCCATATCCATCAGAAACCTCTCTGTTAATTGAGGTTATTTTTCCTGTTATACATCCTCTACAATGAGATGGTGTATCTCCTGTACAAATCTTACCAGGATATAATGCATATAGCTTTCTATATTCACCTTCAGTTACATTTGGCATAACTACATTAGCACCGCTTTGAAGTGCTAAGATACGTCCATTTTTATGTAATGATTCCATTGCAGTAGTAGCAGGAATATTTATATCAGGAAGTAGCAATCTAGTTATAGCCATTACTTTTAAAGCTAAATTTAAATTCCCACCTTCAGAGTTTTTTAGTGGGGTATCTTCATTAGGAATAAAAGGACCAATACCAATCATATCAGCATTTAATTTTTTGAAAAATAAAATATCATCTGCTAAAGAATCTAATGTTTGATTTGGTAATCCGACTAATACACCTGTTCCAACTTCATAATTTAAATCACCCAAATTTTTTAGACAGTTTAATCTTTCATCATAACTCATCATAGGATCCATTTCCTCATAAAGTTTTTTGTCAGTTGTTTCAATACGAAGTAAATATCTATCAGCACCAGCTTCTTTAAAAGCTTTATATTCTTCATAAGTCTTCTCACCTAAACTTAATGTTAATGCCACATTTAAGCTTTTAATTTCTTTTATTATTTCCACCATTTTTTCTTTTGTAAAAAAGTCATCTTCTCCGCCTTGAAGAACTATAGTTTTATAACCATAAGATACAGCTTTTTTTGCAAAATCTATAATTTCCTCTTTACTTAATCTATATCTTTTTATATTTTTATTATCTCTTCTTAATCCACAATATAAGCAATTTCTTTTGCATATGTTAGTAAATTCTATAAGTCCTCTTAAATGAACAATATTACCTAAAGATTTTTCTCTTACTTTGTCAGCAGCTTTAAATAAATCATCATTTATATCATCGGATGATAATAATTGTAATATTTCATCTTTACTTAATTCATGTGTAACACTTGCTTTTTCAATTAAATTTTTCATGTATCCTCCATAAGTTTAATTTATCGTAATATTTTAAACTTAGTATACTATATAAAAAATAAGAGTTAAAGGACAAGACTTTGCCATTTAACTCTTAATATTATTATTTTAATCTATATTTTAGACGTATGTTTATATATGCATAAGTAAAGTGGACTGAGTAATT
>NZ_JAMQHY010000008.1:20215-83872 GCF_023845705.1 Clostridium sp. ZBS15 | reverse complement strand
ATTAAGAATTCTCAAAATCCAATTACAATGCCATTTTACCTATTGCATATATAAACATGTATTAAAAATACAGTAAATTTATAATTTTATTTTAAGCTACTTGCTTTTTTTCTTTAACTTTACCACCCTTATTTTCAGAACTTATATAATCATCTTTTTCTGAATCATATCTAATCATTTTATATATTTGAATTATTAATGTTGGAAGGAATGCAAATAAATATATAAATCCTAAATTTGATCCGCTTAATGGTATAACTTCAAACAATGATTGTAATGGAGGAACTAATAATACTGCATTTAGTAGTACTAAGCCAATTCCAAAAGCCATCCAGCTAAATTTATTATCAAATAAACCTAATGCAAATATAGATTTTCTCCCTCTACAATTAAAACCATGGAACAATCTACCTAAACATAAAGTGGCAAATGCCATTGTACTAGAAGTTCCTACAGGGCCACTAGATAATCCAATATGGTAAGCTGAAACAGTAGCAATTGCAATTAATAATCCTTCAACAAGTATACTTTTTACAAAACTTTTATTTAATATAGATTCTTTACTATCTCTAGGTTTTTCATTTAAAACATCTCTTGTTGATTTTTCCATACCTATTGCAATAGCAGGTAAACTATCAGTAAGTAAATTTATAAATAATAAATGAACTGCAGCAAATGGTACTGGCAAAGCTCTTAATGATGCATATAATACAGCTAATATTCCAGAAGTGTTTCCAGAAAGTAAAAATCTAATTGAATTTTTTATGTTAGCATAAATATTTCTACCATTACCTATAGATTTAACTATTGTTGCAAAGTTATCATCAGTTAATATCATAGAAGCAGCATCTTTTGAAACTTCTGTACCTGTTATACCCATTGCAATACCAATATCAGCTTGTTTTAAGGCAGGAGCATCATTTACACCATCACCAGTCATAGCAACTATCTTATCTTTACTTTGCCATGCCTTAACTATTCTAATTTTGTGTTCAGGAGATACTCTAGCATAAACAGAAATATGTTCTAATTTATCTAATAAATCTTTATCAGACATCTTATCTAACTCAATACCATCAACTGATATATCAGTATCCTGTAATATACCTATTTCTTTAGCAATAGCAGAAGCTGTAATCTTATGATCACCTGTAATCATTACTGGTTTAATTGAAGCTTTAATACAATCTCCAACAGCTGCTTTTGATTCTTCTCTAGGTGGATCTATCATTGAAATTAATCCAACAAATATAAAATCTTTTTCATCATCTAATACAAGATCTTTTTTAGTATCTAATTTTTTATAGCCAAATGATAAAACTCTTAATCCATTAGAAGATAATTGATGGTTAATTTTATTTATGTCATCAATATCTTTTTCAGTAATTTTTCTTATACCATCAGATGTTTTTATTAAGGTTGTTCTTTTTAATAATACATCAATAGCACCTTTTGTAATCATTAAATATTTATCATCGATATTATGAAGAGTACTCATTAATTTTCTATCAGAATCAAAAGGAATTTCACTCAATCTAGGATGTTGTTTTCTATAATTAATCTCATTTATATCAAAGTTATGACCTAAATTAATTAAAGCCACTTCAGTTGGATCACCAAGTTCTTTACCATCAACAGATGTAGAATCATTGCAAAGTATAGAGCTATCTACTAAGAATTTGGCAAGTGGATTATTTAAATTAATTTCTTCAGAAGTTATTAACTTATCATCTACAAAGATACTTTTAACAGTCATTTTATTTTGAGTTAAAGTACCTGTTTTATCTGAACAAATTACAGATACACAACCTAAACCTTCAACAGCTCTAAGATTTTTAATAATTGCATGTTCCTTAGACATTTTTTGAGTACCTATAGAAAGAACTATAGTAACTATTGAACTAAGAGCTTCTGGAATAGCAGCAACAGCAAGAGCTACAGCAAACATTAATGAATCTAAAATTGTATTTCCTCTATAGACATTTAAAGCAAGAACTATTGCACAAATAATAATTACACCAATAGCTAATTTTTTAGAAAAATCATCTAAAGATACTTGAAGAGGAGTCTTTTTTTCTTGAGTTTCTTCCATCAAAGTTGCTATTTTACCTAATTCAGTATTCATACCAGTACTTGTAACAAGTACTGTACCTCTTCCGTAAGTTACAAGTGAGCTTGAAAATACCATGTTTTTTTGATCACCTAAAGCTACTTCAGTTTTATCGATTTTTTCGGAAATTTTATCTACACTTTCTGATTCACCAGTTAGAGAGCTTTCATTAACTTGTAATGAAAAACTTTCAATTATTCTTCCATCTGCGACTACTAAATCACCAGCTTCTAATATTAATATATCACCTGGTACTACATCTTTAGACGGAATTTCAATTTTATTGGAATTTCTAATAACTTTAGCAGTAGGAGAGGAGAGTGCCTTTAAACTGCTTAATGATTGCTCCGCTTTAACATATTGAACTGTACCTAAAATGGCGTTTATAGTTATAACTACTAAAATAACGATAGTACTTTCAATATTACCAGTTGCTATTGATATAATAGCGGCAGCTATTAAAATAATAACTAGCAGGTCTTTAAATTGTTCTAAGAATATAGAAACAATACTCTTTTTCTTTTTTTCGGTTAATGCATTTTCTCCATATTTGTTTAACTGTTCTTTAATTTGTTCTTCGGTAAGACCGTTTAAGGTTACATTAAAATCTTTTAAAGTATCCTCAGAACTTTTACAAAAATATTTTTCCATATCATTCAATCTCCTTCTTATATTAGTTATCATATATATATAATAATAAGCAATATTATTATATAGTTTGCTCATTATTTTATTTGAAATGCTCAATGAACAAAAAAAGACTTTTAATATAATTTCAGAATTCTGAAATCATATTAAAAGTCTCGTCACCACAAAGGTCATAACACCAGGTAAATAAATAACCGAGCATGTTGATGTTATATTATAACTACTCCCTCTTAATTCAATATTAAATTTAATCTTCTTTAGACTAATATATTCTAATTTTAAAATTTTGTCAATTAAATTTTACTATAACTAGTAATTAATATTAATTTTTAGTTATAATATAATTAACAATGTTATTGAAGAGGAGATTAATTATTATGTTCACGCCTATTAAGACACCAAAAGTATACGATCAAGTCATAGAACAGATAAAATTTAAAATAAAAAGTGGTGAACTCAAAAAAGGTGATAAGCTTCCATCTGAAAGAGAGATGGCAGAATCTCTTTGTGTTTCCCGTACTTCAGTAAGGGAAGCTATAAAGGCTTTAGAAGTTATAGGACTTATAGAGAGCAGGCAAGGCGCAGGAAATTATATAAAAACTAATTTTGACAATTCACTTTTTGAACCATTGTCAGTTATGTTTATGCTTCAAGAAAGTTCTCTTAAAGAAATGTATGATTTAAGAAAAACATTAGAGCTAGAGTGTGGAAGATTAGCATCAAAGAATATAACAGATAATGAGTTAGATCATTTAAGCGCTATATTAGATAGAATGTATGAAGCAGGAACAGAAGAGGAGAGTTTAGAATTAGATATTAAATTTCATTATGTTCTTGCAAAAGCAGCAAGAAATGTTTTGCTCATTAATATACTTGAAGTAATATCTCAGCTTATGGATGAATTTATAAAATCATCTAGAATGCAAATTTTACATACTGGTAATAGTAGAGAAATATTATTATCAATACATGAAAATTTAGTGAGAGCATTAAAATTTAGAAATGAAAAAGAAGTATTTAATGCAATGCTAAAACATTTTGATTTAATATGGAAGGCATATGGATACGAAGAATAGTAAATTATTCTTAAGTAAAGTATTGTTAATAAAATATCAAACAAGAAGTTTCTATAAAAATAAAAGCAAAATTTTTATTTTTATAGAAACTTTTTTTTATAGAAAATTATAAATTTTATTATGTTAAAGAGGAGAAAAAATACAACTCTAGCTATAAAAAGTTGTAAGCGTTGTTATAAATTTTATGTAAATGTTTTCTGTTAATTTAATAACAATTATTTACATGGCAAAGTTTTAAATATATAATAATAATTGTAAGTGGTAGTACCAATCGTAAATTGGTATGATATGTTACCAAAATAGAAGGATAACCGTGTACATTTTATTTGTTTTAGCTTGTATTACTATTATTTGGCTTATGATTTCATTAGGAAAGCTTAAGATTGCAGGCCATAAGGCATGCCCTATAGATCTCTTAATAACAGGAAGCGATACTTCAGCAAATGTTTTATTTGGAGAATTACAAGTACAAGCTGCAAATTCCATTGGAGCAAATCCATATTGGATTGCAGGAGGAAATGTAATGGGAGCAACAGTAGGAAAAATGATTTCACCAAAAAGTATAGCAGTTGCAACAGCAGCTACCAATCTTGTTGGTAGTGAAGGTAAAATATTAAATTCAACATTAAAAGTTTGTTCATTCTATATTGTGTTTTCAGGATTATTAATATATTTCTGTGGACCACTATTTGGATTTTAAAATATAGTTTTTTAGGAGGTATTTACATGAATATTTTAGTTTGTATTAAACAAGTACCAGGAACTTCAAAAGTAGAGGTTGATCCAGTTACTGGAGTATTAAAAAGAGATGGTATAGATTCAAAAATGAATCCATATGACTTATATGCATTAGAAACTGCATTAAGAATAAAAGAAAATGAAGGTGGAAATGTAAAAGTTTTAAGTATGGGACCTAATCAAGCACTTAGCGTAATTAGAGAAGCGTATAGTATGGGTGCTGATGAGGGAGCATTATTATCAGATAGAAAATTTGGTGGTGCTGATGTTTTAGCGACATCATATACAATATCTCAAGGCGTAAGAAAAATGGGAGATTTTGAGTTAATAATTTGCGGAAAGCAAACTACTGATGGAGATACAGCTCAAGTAGGACCAGAAATGGCTGAGTACTTAGATATACCTCATGTAGCAAATGTTGAGAGAATCATAGAAATAAAAGAAAAATCAATTATAGTTGAAATGGATATGCCTGAAACTTTAGAAGTAGTTGAAATTTCATATCCTTGCTTAATAACTGTAGATAAAGGAATTTTTGAACCAAGACTTCCATCTTACAGAAAGAAAATTGCAACTAAAGACAAAGAAATTTCAATTATGAGTTTAAATGATTTTGAAGATAGAAATGAAAAGAAATATGGACTAAATGGTTCACCAACTCAAGTTGAAAGAATATTTCCACCAGAAGTTAATGATGATAGAGAAATGTGGACAGGCAATTCAAATGAGTTAACTGAAAAAATGGAACATAAATTAAAAGAGTTTAAGTTTATTTAATTATAAATTAGTTTTTAGTGAGTTTAAGGATTTTTATAAATAATATTAAAAAGGATTATTAAGGATATATAAATAAAAACATTAATCAAGGAGGAATGATTTATGGCAAAGTTAGTTGTTAATCAAGAAAAAATAACTAATAAGGAAGAGTTAATAAAAATATGCCCATTTGGTGCTCTTGAAATAAATGATGGAAAAGTTGAGATAAATGGAGCTTGTAAAATGTGTAAGCTTTGTGTAAAGAAAGGACCAAAGGGAGCAATTGAATATATTGAAGAAGAAGTTAAGTCAATAGATAAGGATTTGTGGAAAGGAATATCTGTTTACGTAGATCATGTTAATGGGAAGATTCATCCAGTAACTTATGAATTAATTGGTAAAGCTAGAGAATTAGCAGCTAAAATAAATCACCCTGTTTACTGTGTATTCATTGGTCATAAAGTTTCAGAGGAAGCAAAAGAGTTATTGCATTACGGAGTAAATAAAGTATTTGTATATGATGATGAAGAACTAAAAGACTTTAGAATAGAACCTTATGCAGCAGCATTTGAAGATTTTATTAAAAATGTAAAACCATCATCAATATTAGTTGGAGCTACAACAATAGGAAGATCATTAGCACCTAGAATGGCTGCTAGATTTAGAACAGGTCTTACAGCTGATTGTACTATCCTTGATATAAAAGAAGATACAGACTTAGTACAAATTAGACCAGCATTTGGTGGTAATATAATGGCACAAATAGTTACACCTAATTCAAGACCACAACTTGCGACAGTAAGATATAAAGTAATGACAGCACCAGAAAGAACAGATGATATTAATGGTGAAATAATTAAATGTGACATTAAAAAGGATAAGCTTAAATCTGGTATTAATGTTCTTGAAATTAAAGAAAAAAATACAGAGGTAGGAATAAGTGATGCTGAAGTAATAGTAGCAGCTGGTAGAGGTGTTAAGTCAGAAAAAGATTTAAATATGATAAAAGAATTTGCAGAGTTATTAGGTGCAGAATTTGCATGTACTAGACCTTTAATTGAAGCAGGATGGGTTGATGCTAAAAGACAAATTGGATTAAGTGGTAGAACAGTAAGACCAAGACTTATAATAACTTGTGGAATTTCAGGTGCAGTTCAATTCTCAGCTGGAATGAATAATTCAGAACATATATTTGCTATAAATAATGACGATAAAGCTCCTATATTTAAAGTTGCTCATTATGGAGTAGTAGGTAATATATATGAAATTATTCCACAACTTATAGAAAAAATAAAAATGAGCAAGGAGGCATAAGGCTATGACTTATAAAAATATTGATGTTAAAGACTATGAATATATACTATCTATTGCTGAAAATGATAAAGAGAGAGTTTTCTTTGGAGATGAAATAAACGAAGATTATAGCCATGATGAATTAGGTGGAATAAAGAAAATGCCTGATATAGTAGTACAAGCTATAAGTACAGAAGAAGTATCAAAGATAATGAAATATGCTTATGAAAATTCTATTCCAGTAACTCCAAGAGGCTCAGGTACAGGTCTTGTAGGTGCAGCTGTTCCGATTAAAGGTGGAATAGTTATAGATCTTTGTAGAATGAATAAGATATTAGAAATAGATGAAGAAAATCTTACTCTTACATTAGAACCAGGGGTATTACTTATGGAAATAGGCAAATATGTTGAAGAATTTGA
The DNA here is from genome assembly GCF_023845705.1 of Clostridium sp. ZBS15. NCBI lineage: Bacteria > Bacillati > Bacillota > Clostridia > Eubacteriales > Clostridiaceae > Clostridium > Clostridium sp. ZBS15. The sequence goes on along the minus strand of NZ_JAMQHY010000008.1, from coordinate 76,831 downwards.
TTTGTTTTATCCACCAGATCCAGGTGAAAAATCAGCAACTATTGGCGGTAACATAAGTACAAATGCAGGTGGAATGAGAGCAGTAAAATATGGTGTTACTAGAGATTATGTAAGAGGACTAGAAGTAGTGATGCCAAATGGAGAAGTAGTACAGTTAGGCGGAAAGGTAGTTAAAAATAGTTCTGGTTACTCATTAAAAGATCTATTAATAGGATCAGAAGGAACTTTAGGTATAGTAACTAAAGCTATACTAAAATTATTACCACTTCCTAAAAAATCATTAAGTTTACTTATACCATTCCCAACATTAGAGAATGCTATAGATACAGTACCTAAAATAATTAAATCAAAAACAATACCAACAGCTATTGAGTTTATGCAAAGAGAAGCTATATTAGCAGCTGAAGAATTTTTAGGAAAGAGTTTCCCAGATAAATCATCAGATGCATATCTTCTATTAACTTTTGATGGAAATTCAACAGAAGAAATTGAAAAAGCATATGAAAATGTAGCTAATATATGTTTAGATGCAGATGCAATAGATGTATTTATATCTGATACAGAAGAAAGACAAGAATCAATTTGGTCAGCTAGAGGATGTTTCCTTGAAGCGATAAAGGCATTAACTACAGAAATGGATGAAGTTGACGTAGTTGTTCCAAGAAATAAAATAGGTGAATTTGTTAAATTTACTCATGAACTTGAAAGTAAATTTAATATTAGAATAAAGAGCTTTGGACATGCTGGAGATGGAAACTTGCATATTTATATTTTAAAAGATCAATTAGACGAAAATACATGGCATGAAAAACTTGAATTAGTTATGAAAGATATGTATGATAAGTCAAAAGAATTAAAAGGACAAGTTTCAGGAGAGCATGGAATAGGTTTTGCTAAGAAACCATATTTAAAGGAATCACTTTCAAATGATGTACTTTCAGTAATGGAAGGAATTAAATTAGCATTTGATCCTAAAAATATATTAAATCCAGGAAAAATATTTAAATAAATTACCTCTCAATTTAAATAAATTTTCTTCTAAAGAGTGTATCAAATTTTGATACACTCTTGTTTTTTCTGGTGCAGAAATTAAACTCTTTTTAAATTACCAAAATTTTATTAAAAATAGGGAAAAGCAAATATTGTTTAAAAGTTAGAAGTAAGAGAAGAAATTATATAAATATTAAATAATTGATAAAATTTAAGTTTAAGAGGTTTAGATTATAGAAAAAAAATGAAAATTGTCTTATAATTTCTATATTGGTAGTAACATAATACAGAATAATAAGGCTCTGTTTTAAATGTGTGTTGATATATGCAATAGGTAAAGTCCAATTACTCCGCCCACTTTGCTTATGCATATATAAACACCCTGCTAAAACAGAGCCAATAATAAAAAGGAGACAAATAGTTTATGATAGGTCTTGTTTTAGAAGGTGGAGCATTTAGAGGGCTTTTTACTGCAGGGGTTTTAGATGCTTTGATAGATATAAATATTGATATGAAATATATAGTAGGTGTATCAGCGGGGATTACTAATGGTTACTCATTTGTTTCAAAACAAAGAGGAAGAAATTTAGAAGTTATGGAAAGATTCATAAATCATAAAAGATATGTTGGGTATAATAATTTATTAAAATGTAGATCAATAATGGACATGGATTTTGTTTTTGATGAAATTCCTAATGAATATTGTCCTTTTGATTATGAAACTTTTAATAAATTTGATGGGAAAGTTTTAGCAGGAAGTGTTAATGTAAATACTGGTGAAGTAGAGTACTTTGATAAAGATTATTTAGAAAAAAAGAATACAATACTTAGAGCTACATGTTCAATTCCACTTTTATTTCAATTTGTAAAAATAAAAGATCAGCTTTATGCTGATGGAGGATTAGTAGATGCTATACCTATAAAAAAATCTATTTCTGATGGTAATAATAAAAATATAATAGTTTTGACAAGAAACGAAGGTTATAGAAAGTATGAATCAAGGGGAAATAAGTTTGCATATAAGTTATATAAGAAAAAGTATCCTAAGTTAGCCAATGCTTTAAGAAACAGACATATTTCATATAATGCTCAATTAGATTATTGTAAAGAATTGGAAAATAAAAATGAAGCTATAGTTATTAGACCAACAATAAGGATGGATGTAGGAAGGTTTGAACGAAATAAGGATAAACTAAAAGCAATTTATAATAATGGATATAATGAAACTATGAAGATTAAAGATGAGTTAATAAAATTTATTGATTAAAAATAATATGGTATTGAATTTATTTAAAACCATATTCAATTAGGTAGTTGCAATAAAAGTATAAGTAAATAAGTAAATGGATTTTTATTTATTTACATATAATGTTTAGATAAAATTTAATTTATATAATAAAATGTATACTTAACAGATAAAAATTAGATAAAAAGGAGAAATAGTTACTTGGTTAATAAAGAATGTTCTAATAAAGATACAAATAACGAATTTATTGAAAATAAAGAAACTGATGAATCAGCAGAATTATATGATAATATGATGGATGATTTATTTGAGAAATATGAAAATAAAATGAATAAAATGTTTGTAAAAGGAGTATATTCTTTTGAAGTATCGGATCAATTAAAATCATTATCTAAGGAAGCTGTATATAATATAGCTAGAAATTTAGGTATGAGTAAAATTTCAACATTAAATAAAGATGCTTTAATTGAAAAAGTTCTTAATGAATATACTCAAATAATTGCAAAACAATTTATATATTTTGAAGAAGAAAGATTTAATATTCTAAAGAGTTATCTTAATAATGATGGAGTAAAAATCTTTGATGATATTGATGCTTATGAACTTAGTAGAACAGCATATTTTATGCAACAAGGAATTATATTTCCGTCAACAAAAGAAGAAAAAGCAGTATTTTTAATGCCAAAAATAGTTCAAGATATAATAATGAAAAAAGATACTACTGAATATATAGAGAGATTAAAAAGAAATAAAGAAGTGCTAGATGTATATAGAGGATTAAATAAAACATATGGTATCGTAAATACTAAGGATGTTATAGCGCTATTACGAAGATATGATATAGAAGATTCAGATGAATGTAATATTAATGAAATAATAAAAGAAGCTCAATATTATTACAGAGAATATAGAGAAGAAAAAGGAATTTTTATAAATAATAATATAGAAAATTGGTCAGATTTATTAAAGGATATAGAAAAAGATAATAAAAATTTAGAATATTATAATATAGATAAAAATGAATTATTGGATATGCTTGATTCAAAATTCATATATAAGAGTAAATTTGGAAAGTCATTCTTTAAAGAGTTTACTAGTATATTTGAAATAGAAAAAGAAATGGTATATCAAATAATGGATGATTTATCATTTGATATTCAAGATAATGATATAGATGATACGATAAATAGTTTGCTAGAATTAATAAATGCAAATAACTTAGAACTTAGAACTTATGTAAAAGGTGTAGCAACTAAATTTTTAAGTAATATAAGACTTTGGAAATATAAAGGTGCTACAATTAATGAAATAAGTGGGAAAGTTATAGAAGTAAAACCGAAAGTAACTATTGGTAGAAATGATCCATGTATTTGTGGTAGTGGAAAAAAATATAAAAAATGCTGTGGAAAAAATTAAATAAGAATTTATTAATAAATTATTTTTAAAGTCATAGAAAGTAATATTTTTATGGCTTTTATTTGTAAATAAATTGTTTTTCACAAATGTTAATATTTAAACATATATTGAATTAGTATCATTACATGGAGTTGAAAATTCGTGATATACGGGCTGATATTAGCTGGCGGTAAAGGAAGTAGATTATATCCATTATCAAGAAATAATCAACCAAAACAATTTTTGAAAATTATTAACGAAAAGAGCTTTTTAGTTAATACAGTAGAAAGAATAAAGCCATTAATAAATAGAGAAAATATTTATGTTGTAACTAATAAAGATTATGAAGATAAAATAAAAGAAGAGGTTAAAGATATTAAAGAAGAAAATATTTTTATAGAACCTGCAAATAAAGAAACTGCTACATGTATAGGGCTTTCTGCAGTTAGGCTTTTAAAACAAGATGCAGATGCAGTTATGGTAGTGTTACCATCAGATCACTATATCCAAGGTGAGAAAGAATATTTAGATACCCTATCACAAGCAGTAGAAATGGCTAATAGAAGAAGGTGCATAGTAACTTTAGGTATAGAGCCTACACGCCCAGAGACAGGATATGGATATATAGAAATGGGAGATAGATCAACAGGTAATATATCTACTTATAGAATTGCTAGATTTACAGAAAAACCAAATTTAGAAGTTGCTAAGGACTTTTTATTAAAGGGAACTTATTTATGGAACTCCGGTATGTTTGTTTTTAGAGCAGATGTTATTTTAAGAGAAATAGAAAAATATATTCCTAAAATGCACAGATCATTAATGGAAATATATAAGCATATAGGAGAAGAGGATGAAGAACAAATAATTAAAGAAGAATACGATATTATTGATGGAATATCAATAGATTTTGGAGTTATGCAAAAAACACGAAAAGCCTTTGTAATAAAGTGCGATTTTAATTGGGATGATATAGGAAGTTTTAATGCTCTGAGTAGATTCTTAGGTAAATATAGAAGTAATAGCATATCTAAAAATGTTTATATGGAAGACTGTGAAAGTTGCTCCGTATTTGGAGAAAAAAATTTAATAATAGGTTTTGGAATAAAAGATTTGGTAATAGTGGATGCTGGAGATGTTATTTTAGTTATGGATAAAAACAAAGATCAAGAGATAAAGCATCTGCTAAATAAATTGAGTGATGAAAATAAATATAATGAATTTTTATGATATTTAAATTTATAATATTTAAAAATATAGAGTATTAAAAAGGATAGATTTCTTAAAATCAGTACCTATGCTTTTTAACACTCTTATTTTTAATTTCATAATAAATTTATGAATAAATAGAAAATTATAAAAATTATATAGTATAATTCTAAAAATAACATAAAAAAATACTTATAAAAGCATTGTAAATTGAATTATATAATATTATTATAAGAATAGATTAACTATTTATTATTAATAAAAAATGTTTTTATTAATAATAATAAGTGAGAGGGTGTGTATAGAATTGATGATCAATACTCATAAAGTTATTGCAGAGAGTATTTTAAATTACACAAATAGTAAGAGTATTTATTTAATCAATGATTATAGATTTATATGGGGTAATATAAAACCAGATTGTGTGCTTAAATATAAAATGATAAAACATTATTTTATTGAGAGTATAGATATTATTATTAAAAAAATTGAAAAGTTATGTTCTCTATCTTTACAAGATGTTTATTATAAAATGTCTGTTAATAAATTTAGTGAAGAACTTGGTGTTATTTGTCACTTTATGTGCGATTTTTTTTGTGCTCCTCATTATTATAGATGGGAATTTAAGAGTACAAGTCAAGTTAAAAATCATGTTATCTATGAAAAAGATTTAGCTAAAATTGCCAAAGAATTTAATTCAAAGGGAATTATAACTTCCAATGTAGATGTAGATAATATTAAAAAATTTATTTACGATTTACAAAATCAATATGATGGCTCTTTAGATTTTAAGAATGATTTAACATATGCCTATTATGTTTGTAATAGTATAGTGAATATGGTTTTAAATAAAGTATTTTTAAATGAGTGCAGTTTATCAAAAGTAGTATAATTAGATTGTGATTAAGAAACTTATTTTTATAAGTTTCTTTTTTAGTTGCATAAATGGAAATATAGGAATATAATATAAAAAAACATATGAATGATTAAACATATGAACAAGTGAACGGAGGAATCAATTATGAATAACGAAAGTAATTTTGTAGAAAGCTGTAAATGTAATATTATACATGAAGATACAGTAATGAAGGTAAAAGACTCATTACCACAAGAAGAAACGTTATATGATTTAGCGGAATTCTTTAAGGTTTTTGGAGATTCTACAAGAATTAAAATAATATGTGCATTATTTGAATCGGAATTGTGTGTTTGTGATATGGCAGCTCTTTTAGGAATGACTCAATCAGCCATATCTCATCAATTAAGAACATTAAAATCAGCTAGATTAGTTAAATTTAGGAGAGAAGGAAAAGTAATTTATTATTCATTAGATGATGAACATATAAAACATATATTTGACGAAGGATTTAAACATATTACTGAATAAGGGGGATTAGATTAATTATGGAAAATGAACTTAAACTTTTACTTAAAGGTTTGGATTGTGCTAATTGTGCTAATAAAATTGAAAGAAAAGTTAATGATATAGAAGAGGTTATTGAAGCTAATATGAATTTTTCTTTAGGAAAATTAACTGTTAAATTGCATGAAAATAAGGATAAAGATAAAGTTTTTAATGTTATTAAAGATATAATTAATAAATTAGAACCAGATGTAATTGTAATTCATGAAAAAAATAATTTTAATAATAATTTAAATATAAAAAAATTAGATTATGGTGAAAAATGTAATAAATCTTGTTGTAGTCATGATCATTGTTCAGCTCATAATCATATTGCTAAGCAAACACATTCTCATGATAATGAGCATAATCATATTGAAAATATCTCACATAGTCACGAATTAAATGAGAAGACAGGCTTCTTTAATAAAAAGAATTTTTTTTATGAAAATCAAATATTTATAATAGGATTAATTTTATATTTAATTGCTATTTTGTTTAAAGAAAATAGTTATTTAGACATTTCTATATTTGTTCTTAGTTATATTTTAATTGGTGGTGATGTATTAAAAACTGCTTTTAAAAATATTTTAAGAGGTGAAATTTTTGATGAAAATTTCTTGATGACTATAGCAACAGTAGGAGCATTAGCAATAGGTGAATATCCAGAAGCTGTTGGAGTTATGATGTTTTATAAGATAGGGGAATTATTTCAAGGATATGCAGTCAATAAATCAAGAAAATCTATAACATCACTTATGAATATACGTCCAGAGTATGCAAATATAATTACTGAACATGGAGAAAAAAGGGTATCTCCAGAGGAAGTTAAAATTAATGATTTTATAGTTATAAAACCTGGAGAAAGGATACCTCTTGATGGTATAGTAACAGACGGAAAAGGAAGTATAGATACATCAGCATTAACAGGGGAATCACTTCCTAGAGAAGTCAATATAGGTGATGAATTATTATCAGGAAGCATAAACTTAAGTTCAGTTATAAAATTAAAAGTCACTAAAATTTTTAGTGAATCAACAGTGTCTAAAATATTAAACTTAGTAGAAAATTCAAGTAGTAAAAAAGCTAAGACAGAGAAGTTTATTACTAAATTTTCAAGACTATATACTCCAATAGTAGTGTTTTTAGCAATGGCTGTTGCGATAATTCCTCCAATTATAATTCCAGGGCAAGTATTTTCAGATTGGATATATAGAGCATTAATCTTTTTAGTAATATCATGTCCATGTGCACTAGTAATTTCTGTTCCATTAGGACTTTTTGCAGGAATTGGAGGGGCATCTAAAAAGGGGATTTTAATAAAGGGTGGAAACTATATTGAAGTTTTAAAAAATGTTGAAACTATTGTATTTGATAAAACAGGAACTTTAACAAAAGGAGTATTTAAAGTTACAGAAATTAATTCAATAGATATGAATAAAGAAGACTTTTTAAGAATTGTGGCTTTAGGTGAAAGTTTTTCTAATCATCCAATTGCTCAATCAATAGTAAAAGAATTTAAAGGTAAATTAGAAAAGAAACAGGTAGAAAATTATCAAGAATTATCTGGACACGGAGTAAAAGCTACAATTGAAGGGAAAAATGTTATATTAGGTAATTATAAGTTACTTGAAGATAATGATATTAATATAGAAAAAGTAGAAAAAACAGGAACTGTAGTATATGTTGTAATAAATAATAAATATAGTGGGAATATAGTAATAGCAGATCAAATAAAGGAAGATTCAATTGAAGCAATCAAAAAATTAAAAATGATTGGAATAAAGAAAACAGTAATGCTTACAGGTGATAATAAGAGTGTAGCAAACAGTGTTGCAAAAAATATAGGTGTAGATCAAGTGAAGAGTGAGCTTTTACCAGGGGATAAAGTATTAGAGATTGAAAAGTTAATATCTAGTAGCACTTCAAAAGGTAAAGTAATGTTTGTTGGTGATGGAATAAATGATGCACCGGTTCTTGCAAGAGCTGATATAGGTATTGCAATGGGTGGTATAGGATCTGATGCAGCAATAGAAGCAGCAGATGTTGTTCTTATGAAAGATAATCCTTTAGCATTAGTTGATGCAATAAAAATAGCAAAGAAAACTAATTCTATACTATGGCAAAATATAATTTTTGCTCTTGGAGTAAAGATATTTGTATTACTATTAGGTGCATTAGGAATTGCAAATATGTGGGAAGCAGTATTTGCTGATGTAGGTGTTACTTTAATTGCTATATTAAATTCTATGAGGAGTTTAAAAAACTAATTAAATTAAAGGCTCTGTTTTAAATGTGACAATACTCATTTTAGCATTCCTAAGTTCAATTACTCCGCTTACTTTGCTTATGCATATATCAACACTCTGATAAAACAGAGACAAATTAAAAAAAGAGTTATATTTTATAATAAATCATAAAATAATAATAAGAGCAGCTTTTAATGTAGCTGCTCTTAAATTTTTTGAATTTTAATTTAATACTACTTATGTAAACATTTTTAATTTTTATAAAAAATAATTATTAAAGATAAGCCTAGAAAAAAATAAAATTTTATATTATGATAAAATATAGGTGATTTTTATATCAACTTATAATTTTGTTTAGATGATAATGATTTACAGGTGTTTTAAGTATATTGTATATGTGTTTTTAGTAAGTTATTAAAATAACATTTATGTTATTAACTAGTATGTTAAAATAATATTTTTCTAATACTTTAAAGTTTAGATTTTAAGATTTATTAGAATAAATAGCAATAAATTGGACTTTTAGAGAAAAGATTAAGTATAAATAAAAAATAAGGAGTAATGATATGGATAAAAATAAGAATATATCTATGGCAGTTATAAAGAGATTGCCTAAATATCATAGGTATCTTAATGAACTTATGAAAAATGATGTAGATAGAATATCGTCAAAGGAACTTGGAGAAAAAATAGGGTTTACAGCATCTCAAATCAGACAAGATTTGAATTGTTTTGGCGATTTTGGTCAGCAAGGATATGGGTATAACGTTAAAGAATTATATACGCAAATTAACTCAATATTAGGATTAGATAAGGAATATAATGCTGTTTTAATTGGGGCAGGTAATATAGGGCAGGCAATAGCTAATTATACTAGATTTGATAAATTAGGAATTATGATAACAGCTATTTTTGATGCAAATCCTAAACTTATAGGCATAAAAATTAGAGATATTGAAATTAGGGATATTGATGAATTAGGAAGTTTTCTTAAGTCAGATTCAATAGATATTGGAGTTATATGTGTGCCTAAAAAAAGTGCACAAAAGGTTAGTGATGAATTGATAAATGGAGGAATAAGAGGTATTTGGAATTTTGCACCTATAGATTTGGTTGTGCCAGAAGATGTAAAAGTTGAAAATGTTCATTTAAGTGAGAGTGTATCGACATTGATTTATCAATTACATCAGCAAAGATAGAGTGAGAATTTGAGGGGTTATATAAAAAATATGCTAATAATACAATATTTTATTGCAAATAATAATTATAAGTATTATAATTTAAGAAAAGAAAGATATTGGTTGCATATTTTTTTTGCAAGCAATTGTTAATATTATAACAATTGTTGACATTATAAGACTATTACAAGCCTTTTATTTTTAAATTTAATTGTTAATATTATAACAATTTTAATTTAAAAATAAATTGTTAAGAATTGTTTAGAATTAATTTTTACCATATCTAAAACCTAAAAATACAAATTTATTTAAGTAAAAAACATAAATTTAAATATATAAGTTTAAGGGAGGATTATAAAGATGGAATTAAAAAATGTAATTCTTGAAAAAGAGGATCATTTAGCAATTGTTACAATTAATAGACCAAAAGCTTTAAATGCATTAAACTCAGAAACATTAAAAGATTTAGACTCAGTTTTAGAAAATTTAGAAAACGATAGCAATATATATGCAGTTATTTTAACTGGTGCAGGAGAAAAATCTTTTGTTGCTGGAGCAGATATATCAGAAATGAAAGACCTTAATGAAGAACAAGGTAGAGAATTTGGAGAATTGGGAAATAAAGTATTCCTAAGATTAGAAAATTTAGACAAACCTGTAATTGCAGCTATTTCAGGATTCGCTTTAGGTGGCGGATGTGAATTATCTATGTCATGTGATATAAGAATAGCTTCAGAAAAAGCAAAATTTGGTCAACCAGAAGCAGGTCTTGGAATAACACCTGGATTTGGTGGAACTCAAAGATTAGCTAGAATAGTAGGACTAGGAAAAGCTAAGGAAATGATTTATACATGCGATATAATCAAAGCAGAAGAAGCTTATAGAATAGGATTAGTTAATAAAGTAGTTTCATTAGAAAGTTTAATGGATGAAGCAAAAGCTATGGCTAATAAAATAATAGCAAACGCTCCAATAGCTGTTAAACTTTGTAAAGATGCAATCAATAGAGGCATGCAAGTTTCTATAGATAAAGCAGTCTTAATTGAAGCTGAAGATTTTGGAAAATGTTTTGCTTCTGAAGATCAAACAGAAGGAATGACTGCATTCTTAGAAAGAAGAGAAAAGAACTTCAAAAATAAATAATATTTATAAAATAAGTTAAAAATCTATTGCAGATTTATATATATTCATCATCAATAGAGTGTAATCAATAAGGAGGGTAATTTAATGAATTTCCAATTAACTAGAGAACAAGAATTAGTACAACAAATGGTTAGAGAATTCGCTGAAAACGAAGTAAAACCAATTGCTGCTGAAGTAGATGAAACTGAAAGATTCCCAATGGAAAACGTTGAAAAAATGGGTAAAATAGGCATGATGGGTATACCATTTGCTAAAGAATTTGGAGGAGCAGGTGGAGATGTTCTTTCATATATAATGACAGTTGAAGAATTGTCAAAAGTGTGTGCAACAACAGGAGTTATAGTTTCAGCTCATACTTCATTATGTGCATCAGTAATAAACGAACATGGTACTCCAGACCAAAAAGCAAAATACTTACCAGATCTTTGTCAAGGTAAGAAAATAGGTGCTTTCGGTTTAACTGAACCAGGTGCTGGAACAGATGCTGCTGGACAACAAACAACAGCTGTATTAGATGGAGATCACTATGTATTAAATGGATCAAAAATCTTCATAACTAATGGTGGAGTTGCTGAAACTTTCATAATCTTCGCTATGACTGATAAGAGCCAAGGAACTAAAGGAATTTCAGCTTTCATAGTTGAAAAATCTTTCCCAGGATTCTCAATCGGTAAATTAGAAGATAAAATGGGAATCAGAGGATCTTCTACTACTGAACTTGTAATGGAAGATTGTATAGTACCAAAAGAAAACTTAATCGGTAAAGAAGGTAAAGGTTTTGGTATAGCAATGAAGACTCTTGATGGAGGAAGAATTGGTATAGCTGCTCAAGCTTTAGGTATCGCAGAAGGTGCTTTTGAAGAAGCTGTTAACTACATGAAAGAAAGAAAACAATTCAGAAGACCATTATCAGCTCAACAAGGTTTACAATGGTATATTGCTGAAATGGACGTTAAGATAGAAGCTGCAAGACATTTAGTATATAAAGCTGCTTGCAAGAAACAAAATGGACAACCATACTCAGTAGATGCTGCAAGAGCTAAGTTATTTGCTGCAGAAGTTGCAATGGATGTTACAACTAAAGCAGTTCAAATCTTTGGTGGATATGGTTACACTAAAGATTATCCAGTAGAAAGAATGATGAGAGATGCTAAGATAACTGAAATTTATGAAGGAACTTCAGAAGTTCAAAAAATGGTTATCGCAGGAAGCATTTTAAGATAATAGAGGGAGGACTTTTATAATGAATATAGTAGTTTGTGTAAAACAAGTTCCAGATACTACAGCTGTAAAGATTGATCCTAAGACTGGTACATTAATAAGAGATGGTGTTCCATCAATTATGAATCCAGAAGATAAGCACGCATTAGAAGGTGCATTACAATTAAAAGAGACTTTAGGTGCAAAGGTAACTGTTATAAGCATGGGTCTTCCAATGGCTAAGGCTACATTAAGAGAAGCACTATGCATGGGAGCTGACGAAGCTATCCTATTAACAGACAGAGCATTAGGAGGAGCAGATACTTTAGCTACTTCAAAAGCATTAGCAGGAGTTATAGCTAAATTAGATTATGATCTAGTATTTGCAGGAAGACAAGCTATCGATGGAGATACTGCTCAAGTTGGACCAGAAATAGCTGAACATTTAAACATACCTCAAGTTACTTATGTTCAAGGCGTTGAAGCTAAGAATGAAGGAACTTTATTAGTAAACAGAGCATTAGAAGATGGATATGAAAAAATTGAAATAAAGACTCCATGTCTATTAACTGCAATTGAAGAATTAAATGAAGCAAGATATATGAATGTTGCAAACATATTCTCAACTAACGATGATCAAATCAAAGTTATGAGTGCAGATGATATAGATGTAGATAAGGCTGAATTAGGACTTAAGGGTTCACCTACAAAGGTTAAAAAGTCAATGACTAAAGAAGTTAAGGGAGCAGGCGAAGTTGTTAACAAGCCAGCTAAAGAAGCAGTAACTTACGTTTTAGGCAAATTACAAGAAAAACACTACATCTAGGATAATAGGAGGGTAATTTATTATGAATATAGCAGATTACAGAGGCGTTTGGGTCTTTGCAGAACAAAGAGAAGGCGAATTACAAAAAGTATCTTTAGAATTACTTGGCGAAGGTAGAAAAATTGCTGATAAGCTAGGAGTTAAGTTAACAGCATTATTATTAGGTAATAATATTGAAAACTTATCTAAAACATTAGCAGAACATGGTGCAGATGAAGTTTTAGTTGCAGATGACAAAAACTTAGAACACTACACTACTGATGCTTATACAAAAGTTATTTGTGATTTAGCAAATGAAAGAAAACCAGGAATATTATTTATAGGAGCTACTTTCATCGGAAGAGATTTAGGTCCTAGAGTTGCAGCTAGATTATCAACTGGATTAACTGCTGACTGTACATCATTAGACGTTGAAGTTGAAGATGGAGCTTTATTAGCTACTAGACCAGCATTCGGTGGTAACTTAATGGCTACAATCGCTTGTCCAGAACATAGACCACAAATGGCTACAGTAAGACCAGGAGTTTTCGGTAAAGTAAATACTGATGGAAGCAAATGTACTGTAGAAAAAGTAGAAGTTAAACTTGCTGATAGTGATGTTAGAACTAAAGTTGTAGAAATCATTAAAGCACACAAAGATGTTGTAGATATATCAGAAGCTAAAATACTTGTTGCTGGTGGTAGAGGAATGGGTTCAAAAGAAAACTTTACTTTATTACAAGAATTAGCAGAAGTTTTAGACGGAACTGTAGCTGGATCAAGAGCTGCTGTTGATAATGGTTGGTTAGAAAGAGATTACCAAGTTGGACAAACTGGTAAGACTGTAAGACCATCAATCTACATTGCTTGTGGTATTTCAGGAGCAATTCAACACGTTGCTGGTATGCAAGAATCAGATATGATTATAGCTATCAACAAAGATGAAACTGCACCAATAATGCAAGTTGCAGATTATGCTATAGTTGGAGATGTTAAGAAGGTTTTACCTGAATTAATAGCTCAAGCTAAAGCTGTAAAGAGTGCTGAATAATTAAAATATTATAGTGTAAAATTATTATAGATTTTAATCCTTCATTAAAAGATATTTCTTTTAATGAAGGATATTTATAAAACATTTAAGGGGGATTTATCAATGAAAAAAGTTTTTGTACTTGGTGCTGGAACAATGGGTGCTGGAATAGTTCAAGCATTCGCACAACATGGTTATGAAGTAATCGTAAGAGATATAAAAGATGAATTTGTTGAAAGAGGAATAGCTGGAATCAACAAAGGTTTAACTAAGCAAGTTGCTAAAGGAAGAATGACTGAAGAAGTTAAAGAAGAAATTCTTTCAAGAATTTCAGGAACTACTGATATGAAATTAGCTGCTGACTGCGATTTAGTAGTAGAAGCTGCTATTGAAAACATGAAAATAAAGAAAGAAATATTTGCTGAATTAGATGGAATCTGTAAGCCAGAAACAATCTTAGCATCTAACACTTCTTCTTTATCAATAACTGAAGTTGCTTCAGCAACTAAGAGAGCTGATAAAGTTATCGGAATGCATTTCTTCAACCCAGCTCCAGTAATGAAGCTTGTTGAAATTATCAGAGGAATGGCTACTTCACAAGAAACTTTCGATGCTATAAAAGAATTAACAGTAGCAATTGAAAAGAATCCAGTAGAAGTTGCAGAAGCTCCAGGATTTGTTGTAAATAGAATATTAATTCCAATGATCAACGAAGGAATTGGAATATTAGCAGAAGGTATAGCTTCAGTTGAAGATATAGATACAGCTATGAAATATGGCGCAAATCATCCAATGGGACCTTTAGCATTAGGAGATCTTATCGGATTAGACGTATGTTTAGCTATCATGGATGTTTTATATAATGAAACAGGAGATACTAAATACAGAGCTCATAGCTTATTAAGAAAATATGTAAGAGCTGGATGGTTAGGAAGAAAGACTGGAAAAGGTTTCTACGACTATTCAAGATAATATTACATTTTTGGACTCAAGCATTATGCTTGGGTCTTTTTTTTATTGTTTGGGAATTTATATTTAATTTTACTTTGGTGTGAATTTTTGCCTTATAATATTTTTAAATAATATATTAAAGTGATATAATATATTAAGAAAGAATAATTTTCTACAACTGTAATTGGAATTATGTTTACAGATGTAAGTGGACATAAAAGTTCTATTGTTAAAGAAATGACTATAGATTTTATAAATAAATTTAAAAATAAGATTGGAAGTAATAATTGTATTGAATTAAGGAAAGAATATAGAAAGTCTAAAAAAGAAGGAGAATATTATTTAATGGATTATAAAAGTGTAGAAACTAGTGAAAATGGTGTGATTATAAGAGGGGTTAAAAATTTTAAGCTAAAACATATTTTTGAATGTGGTCAAGTTTTTAGATTTGAAGAAATTCAAGAGAATAATTTTATAGTTATTGCATTTGGTAAATTAATTGAATTAGTTCAAAAAAATGATGATGTATTTATATATAATACAACAGAAGAAGAGTTTAAAGAAATATGGTTAAATTATTTTGATTTAGATAGGGATTATTCTCTTATAAAAGAAGAATTATCTAAAGATGAATTATTAAAACAAAGCATAGAATTTGGAAGTGGTGTTAGAGTTTTAAATCAAGATCCATTTGAAATGCTTATTAGCTTTATAATTTCAGCTAGAAATAGTATTCCATCTATAAGAAAGACAGTAAATAAAATATCAGAACAATGGGGAAGCAAAATTGAATACAAAGGAAAAGTATATTATGCATTTCCTACAATAGAACAAATAAAAGATGCTAAATTAGATGAGATAAAAGAAACAGGGGCATCATTTAGAAGTAAGTATTTATTAGATACAATTGAAAATATATATAAGTCTATTAATAATGACCCAAAATCATCAGATGATGAAAGAAATATATTAAATAAATATGATTTAAATTATATAAGAAGTTTAAGTGATGATGACTGCCATACAGCTCTTCAAGAATTTAAAGGAGTTGGTGCAAAGGTAGCTGATTGTATAATGTTGTTTTCAATGGGAAAAACATCAGCTTTTCCAGTAGATGTTTGGGTTAAACGTGCAATGATGCATTTTTATAACGCAGAAGAAGGCTCATTAAATAAAATTAGAGTATTTGCAAGAAATAAATTTGGAAAGTTATCAGGATTTGCCCAACAATACTTATTTTATTATGCAAGAGAAAATAATATAAAGGTATAGAAATTAATAGCTAAGGGTTATTTATATAATAACTTTAATTTGGTAAGTTTTATAGCAAATTCAGAAAAATTTGAATAATATGATTATGACATGAATCTAATTAGTACTATGGTATAATTATCCTATCATTACATTAATATAATAATTTGCTGGGAGAGTGTGTGCGTAATATGTTCAAATTTGAAAATCAACTTATAAAGTTAAAACATGATGTATTAAGTAATATTGTAAGATTAGCTAAAGAAGATAAAATTACGAAGGAAAATCTAGATAGAATACCTTACGATATGTTACCAGGGGATGAACCTCAATACAGAGAAAGTGTAATACATGAAAGAGAAGTATTATTAGAAAGATTGAAACTAGCAGCTGGATTTATTCCAAATGGAAAAGGTACAGATGAATTAATTAACATAGAAGATGAAAAACAAATATTATATGTTATAAAGAATGCATGTGATATGTGTCCAACTAAAAAGTTTGAAGTAACTGATGCGTGTAGAAATTGTATAGCACATAAATGTCAAAGTGTTTGTAATTTTGGAGCTATTACTTATGTAGATGGTAAAGCTTATATAGATCCTGATAAATGTAAAGAATGTGGAATGTGTAAAAAAGCATGTCCTTATGATGCTATTGCAGAAGATATGAGACCTTGTAAAAGATCTTGCCCAACTGGAGCATTAGATATTAATAGTGATAAGAGAGCTATGATAAAACAAGAAAAATGTGTTAATTGTGGTGCTTGTATGGCTGCATGTCCTTTTGGTGCATTAGAAGATAAAAGTCTTTTAGTTAAAGTTGTTAAAGAATTAACTAACACTGGAAATTTATATGCTGTTGTGGCTCCAGCAATAACTGGCCAATTAGGTCCAAAAACTACTTATGGACAAGTTAAAAACGCAATAAAGAAATTAGGATTTACAGATATGGTAGAGGCAGCGTGTGGTGCTGATGCAGTAACTGTACATGAAAGTAATGAATTTGTTCATAGAATGGAGAATGGAGACCCATACATGACTAATTCATGTTGTCCAGGATTTTTAAGTTATATAGAAAAAATGATGCCAGATCAAGTAGAGAGAATATCAGAAACAGTTTCTCCAATGGTTGCAGCAGGAAGGTTTATAAAGGCTAATGATAAAGACGCAAAGGTAGTATTCATTGGACCATGTACTGCAAAAAAATCAGAAATTTTAAGAGACTCGATAAAGGATGCTGTTGATTATGTATTAACATTTGAGGAATTATTAGCATTATTTGAAGGATTTGATATAGATCCAATTAACTTTGATGACATTGTTGTTGATGAAGCTTCAATCTTTGGTAGAGGATTTGGAGCTGGTGGTGGTTTAACTGCTGCTATTGAAAATTATATAAAAGATAAAGGGATAGAGTGTGATTTTAAACCAGTTAAAGTTTCTGGTGGAGCTGATATAAAGAAAACTATGATGATGGCCAAAATGGGGAGATTATCTGGAAACTTCATAGAAGGAATGATGTGTGAAGGTGGATGTATTAATGGGTCAGGAAAAATATTATCACCTATGAAAGCTAAAGCATCATTTAACAAAATTAATCAGCAAGCAAGCATGAAAAATGTATTGGAAAATTCTAAAATAGATGATTATAAAGATATAAATTTAGAAAGATAGAGTTTAATTCAAAAAAGAAGCCCTTTTAGGACTTCTTTTTTTGTAAATAAATTGGTAATTATATGTAAAGAAAAAACGTAATTATATATTTTTTAAACTAAAATATTAAAAAATATTCATTAAGTAAAAAAAAAGTTACTATATAATTATTAAAAGGTGTATTATATAAATTATAGGTATGTTTAGGGGGTAGATTTATGAAAATTTTGTTGGTTGATGATGAAGAATCAATATTAAATTTAATAAAAATGAATCTTATATTTGAAAATTATGAAGTAATAACTGCGGAGTGTGGAATAGATGCCATAAACCTATTTAAAAGTGAATCTCCTGATTTAATTGTATTAGATCTAATGCTTCCTGACAAAGATGGGTTTGAAGTTATACATGAATTTCAAGGTATAAATAGTGAAGTTCCAATTATTATACTTAGTGCAAGAGATCAATTAAATAATAAGCTTTTAGGTCTTCAGCTTGGAGCTGATGATTATATAACAAAACCATTTGACAGTAGAGAACTTATATTAAGGATTAGAGCTATATCTAGAAGAATAAATAAAGCTAAGGCCATTGGAAAAAATGAAGTTAAAAATAAAACAAATGATATTATAGAAAAAGGGTTTATAAAAATAATTGTTCCGGAAAGAAGAGTTTTTATTGAGGAAAAAGAGGTTATATTTACACATATAGAATTTGAAATAATTTTATTAATGGTGCAAAATCCATATAAAGTTTTTACAAGAGAAGAATTATTGGACAAGATATGGGGGTATAGTTTTGTAGGAAATACTAGAGCTGTGGACATTCATATAAAGAGAATTAGACAAAAACTCGCAGGAAATGAAGACGTTATAAAAACAATATATGGAGTAGGATATAGGTTAGAGGTATAATAGATGAATTTGGGTATTAAAGGAAAAATAGTAATAATGAATATAGTTGTATTGATAATAGCTATATTAAGTATATATGCAGTAACAATTTATACTCTGTATAGTAGAGTAATAAATAATTCAATAGATATGCTAAAAAAAGAAAGTTATACAAGTCAATCATTTATTATGAAATATTTAGAGACGGAAGATGATTTTCATGTAGAAAACGTTTTGAATGAGATGAGCCCTTTTATTGCAACATACTTATCTAATGGTTGTAAATTTAGGGTTCAAATTTATAATAATTCATCTTTAATTGGAGATTCAGATAATTATCCTAATATAAGCAAAGATGATGATGTGGTAACAGCATTAAAAGGAAATAAATCATATATTATAAGAAGAATTGAAGAATCTTCTTACATACTCTTTTCAAGCCCGATTTATTATTCAGATGGTACTATAGGGTGTATAAGATATGTATATGATCTTGATAATGAAAATACAATTATAACTAATACGATTCTTAGTATGGTTTTATTTGCTATAGTAGCAATAATATTTTCTAGTATAATGAGTAATTCATTTTCTAATAGAATAGTTAGACCAATAGTTAGTCTGAAAAATATTGCAAGGAAAGTATCATTTGGAGACTTTTCTAAGAAAATTAGTATAAATAGTAAAGACGAGATAGAAGATTTGTCTAATTCTTTTAATATAATGTCTAATAATATAGAAATAATGATTGAAAATTTAAAAGAAGAAAAAGACACTCAAAAGAGGTTTTTGGATAATGTCACTCATGAATTTAAAACTCCATTAGCAGCAATTCTAGGATATTCAGATTTGTTACTAAGAGTAAAAGAAAAAAAAGATATTGAACAATGTGTAAAATATATAGTACAAAGTAGTAATAGATTATTAAAACTTGTTGAACAACTTCTTGATTTATCAAGACTTAATAAAAATGAAATAGAAATAAAAAATGAAAATGTTGATATAAAATCTGTGGTTGAAAGTGCTGCAATAATGTTAAATCCTAGAATGAGTAAATTTGGGATTAAACTTAATATGAATTTAGTTAGCAAAAATGTTTATGCAGATAAAGAAAAAACAGAACAAGTTATACTTAATTTATTAGATAATGCAATTAAATATAGTGAATGTACTGAGATAAATATATATATGGAATATAATGAATCTTATGTAATAATATATATTATTGATAATGGACAAGGTATACCAAAAGAAGATTTAAAAAACGTATTTGAAAATTTTTATACAGCACATAAAGCATTACAAAAAAAATATGGTGGAAGTGGACTAGGATTATCAATATGTAAAGAATTTATGGAAAAGCAATCTGGAAAAATTGAAATAAGTAGCTTAAATGGAACTACTGTAAAATTAAGTTTCAAACATGCAATTTAAAATTATACAAAGTAGGGTGAAACAAATTTATGATAAACTTTAACTACAAGATAGTTATAAATCTATTTGTTATACTAGTTATATTGTTAGCTAGTATATATGTATATTTAAAAAGTAGCATTTATAACAATTTAATTATTTTAGATGATAAAGAACAGGTTATGCAGTATTCAAGTCATTCAATACCTGTTAAAGTAGAACTATATAGTAAAAGATGGGGTAAGCTAGTTATAAATTCTAATGATGAAATAAAAGAGTTTTGGAACATAGTTGAATCTATGCCTAAAAGTAATAATTTTTATAATTCAAAAATAGAAAATTCTTTTAATGAAATAACAGGTACTATATATTATTTGGATGGTGAAAAAGGTACATTATATTTAAATAATACTCTTAGAATAGATGATATTTATTATGGTGGTAATGAAAGTTCTGCATATATAAATAGAATTAAAAATTACATTAATGATATTTTCTGTACACCATCAGTATTGTCAGAACTTATAAATGATAAGAATAAAATAACCATTGTAGATATTTATAATAATACTAAAAAGTGTGGTAGTAATGATAAAATTTTAATAAAAGATGAAGTTATGAATTTAAAAAGAATTACAGATAATAAAAAATTAGAATGGGCTGTAGCTAATAAGGGCGATTTGAATTATCATATTAGAATTTACAGAGAAGAATCTGAGGAATTTTATGATAATAAAATAGAAGATGATATAAATAGTTATGATGTAATAAGTCTTGATATTTATGAGAATGATTATGTAATTGTTAGAGATTATGGTGATGAAATAGTAAATTCTTTCTATATGGAGGGAGATTTGAATAATATATGTAACAATTTGTTTAATCAGTAATATTTATTGGAGGTAAAAATATGTTAAATAAAAGAAGGGGTATTTTATTAATATTTATTTTATTTATGCTTTGTATTCTTAATGGATGCTCTAATAATATGTCTAGTAGTAAGGAACTACCAAATCTTAAAAATGATAATTTGGTAGTTTATGTTGCGTTTAATGAAGATGAAGCTAAAGTTTTACTTGATGGATTTAAAGAAAAAACTGGGTGCAATTATACATTTTTAAGATATCCAACAGAAGAACTAGCTGATAAGATTAATAATAAAGAAATTTTAGGAGAAGCAGATATATTTTTAGGGGGAACAGCTGATGCTGTTGAACTATTAAAAATGAATGATTGTCTAGAAAAATATACTATAAACAGTTCAAGTGAAATTCCTATAGAGTATATGGATAGTGATGGGTATTGGATAGGATTATACGTCGAGGCTTTATCTATAGCTATAAATGAAGAAAGATGGAATGAAGAATTTAAAGATGTTGAGAAACCTAAAACAATAGAGGAACTAATAAATCCTAAATTTAAAGGTGAGATAGTACTTGCTGATCCAAGGACATCAGGAACAGGATATACTTTTTTATCTTACTTAGTACAAACTATGGGAAAAGATAATGCATTGGAATTTTTTAAGAAGTTAAAAAATAATGTAGGGCAATTTACTGATAGTGGATTTACGCCAGCTAAAAAAGTTGGAGTGGGGGAATATTTAATAACGGTAAACTTTATAAATCAACAACTTATAGTTAGAAATTCAGGATTTAATGTAGAATCTATTGTTCCAGAAAATACAGGATGGACAATATGTCCTATAGCTAAAATAAAGGATGGAAAGAATAAGAAGGCTTCTGAAGCATTTATGAATTACTGTGTAACTAAAGAAGCAGGGATATCGCTTAAAGATTTTTCTATGGGATTTTCAACAATACCAGGTGTTAATTATCCTAACATAGAAAAAGATTTTACTTCATACAAATTGAGTAAAGAATATGATTTTAAAAAAGCAGCTAAAGATAGAAAAGAACTATTAGAAGATTTAGAAGAAATAATGTGATAAGAAAATTAGGATATTAAATAAAATCATTGATATATTTAATATCCTAATTTATCGTTAAGCTAATGATGCCTTAAATATTAATGTATATATTAATTGTTAGAAGTAAAAACTAATTAATAGGCTAGTTTTATTAATAAAAATACAATCAAACAATAAAATACATAAATAGAAATAATACACAAAAACATATTATTGAAATTAAAAAAGAAAATAAGAGAAAATATAAGTAAATAGGAGCAATATATATATAATTACAAATTTTAAACTTATAAAGCTATATAATATTATAAAAAATATTTGAATTATATGGTCATAAAGGATATTATAATAATTGTATTAGCACTCAATGCTATCGAGTGCTAATAGTTAATTAAAAAATATTTAATATTTAAAATATAGGAGGGACTTATATGAGAATAAAACCACTTGGAAATAGAGTAGTAATCAAGAGATTAGAAGCAGAAGAAAAGACAAAGAGCGGTATAGTTTTAACTGGAACTGCTAAAGAAGTACCACAAGAAGCAGAAGTTGTAGCAGTAGGTCCAGGAAGTATTGTTGATGGTACAAAAATAGAAATGGAAGTTAAAGTAGGAGATAAGGTTTTATATTCTAAATATTCTGGTACTGAAGTAAAATTAGACGGTGAAGAATATATGATATTAAAACAAGATGATATATTAGCAATAGTTGAATAGGAGAGTGGTATAAATGGCAAAGATGTTGAAATTTGGAGAAGATGCAAGAAGATCTATGCAAGTTGGAGTTGATAAACTTGCTGATACAGTTAAGGTAACATTAGGACCAAAAGGAAGAAACGTTGTTTTAGACAAGAAATTTGGTTCACCATTAATAACTAATGATGGTGTTTCTATTGCAAGAGAAATAGAATTGGAAGATCCATATGAAAATATGGGAGCTCAACTAGTTAAAGAAGTAGCAACAAAGACCAATGATGTTGCAGGAGATGGTACAACAACAGCAACTTTATTAGCTCAAGCTATTATTAGAGAAGGTTTAAAGAATGTTACTGCAGGGGCTAATCCTATGCTAATTAGAAATGGTATAAGAATGGCTGTTGAAAAAGCAGTAGAAGAAATTAAGAAAATTTCTAAGCCAGTAGAAGGAAAAGAAGATATAGCAAGAGTTGCAGCTATTTCAGCATCAGATGAAGAAATTGGTAAGTTAATAGCTGATGCTATGGAAAAAGTAGGTAATGAGGGTGTTATTACAATAGAAGAATCTAAATCTATGGGAACAGAATTAGATGTAGTTGAAGGTATGCAATTTGATAGAGGATATGTATCACCTTATATGTCTACAGATACAGAAAAGATGGAAGCTCTATTAGATAATCCATATATTTTAATAACTGATAAGAAGATTTCAAATATTCAAGAAATATTACCTATATTAGAGCAAATAGTTCAAGCTGGTAGAAAATTATTGATTATAGCTGAAGACATTGAAGGCGAAGCTATGGCAACATTAGTTGTAAATAAATTAAGAGGAACATTTACTTGTGTAGCTGTAAAAGCACCAGGCTTTGGTGATAGAAGAAAAGAAATGCTTCAAGATATAGCTATATTAACAGGTGGAACAGTAATTGCTGAAGAATTAGGAAGAGATTTAAAAGAAGTTACTCTTGACATGCTTGGTCAAGCAGAGAGTGTTAAAGTAAGTAAAGATAATACTGTTGTTGTTAATGGTAAAGGTAATCCTGAAAACATAAAAGATAGAATATCACAAATAAAAGCTCAAATAGAAGAAACTTCTTCTGAATTTGATAAAGAAAAATTACAAGAAAGATTAGCTAAGCTTGCTGGTGGAGTTGCTGTAATCAAAGTCGGTGCTGCAACTGAAACAGAGTTAAAAGAAAGAAAGCTTAGAATAGAAGATGCTTTAGCTGCTACAAAAGCTGCAGTTGAAGAAGGAATAGTACCAGGTGGCGGAACTGCATATATTAATGTAATAAAAGAAGTTGAAAAATTAACATCTGATGTTCAAGATACAGAACTTGGTATAAAAATAATTGTAAAATCATTAGAAGAACCATTAAGACAAATAGCTAGTAATGCTGGAGTTGAAGGATCTGTTATTATAGAAAAAGTTAAAAATAGTGAAGTAGGAACTGGATATGATGCTCTATATGGAAAATATGTAAATATGATAAAGACTGGTATTGTTGACCCAACTAAGGTTACAAGATCAGCTTTACAAAATGCAGCATCAGTATCAGCAACATTCTTAACAACAGAAGCTGCAGTTGCTGATATTCCTCAAAAAGAACCAGCAATGCCAGCACCAGGAATGGGAATGGACGGCATGTATTAATGTAATAAAAAGAGACTACCTAACTTTGGTAGTCTCTTTTGTGTATAGAAAATTATATAACTTTTTAAGATTGAAAAGCTGATGAAATCTAGTTTTAGGTAAGTATTTATTTGAAAATAGCTTTATTTAGAGATATATTAACAAAATTTGTATATTAACTAACTTAGATAGCAATAATTAAAATAATTATATTTTAATTATTGGAGGATAATATTATGAAAAACAAATTTTGTTTAAATGATAAGTATAAGAAGAATAAGGGATTTACTTTATTGGAACTTATAGCAGTAATGGCTATTATAACAATCTTAGCAACTGCTATTTTACCTAAAGTAACTGGATATATAAATGAAGCTAAAAAAACTAAGGTCTTAGATCAATGTAGAAAAGTTGTAATGGCAGTAGAATCATATAATTTAACACATTCGTCCAATTATGAAAAAACTAAAAATATATCTAATATTAAAGAAGATAAAAGTGTAAGTAAATATTTAGAAGGTGTTGAATTTAATAATTTGGATTTAACTACAACAATTCAAAATTGTTATGATGTGTTAAATGGAAAAGAATTTAAATTAAAAACGGATAGTGAAATATTAGATTTATCTACAATTAATTAATGAAATCGGTTAAATAAAATAATTTTTCTATTTTTGCAATTTTAATTTCAATTTCATTGACTTTGGGCATAGCATACATTATAATATTTTTAATCAAACAAAGAAAATATTTTAAAACTCGTATATACCTTGGATATGGCAAGGAGTATCTACCGGAAACCTTAAATTTCTGACTATGAGTGATATTAATATATTAGTATATTTAAAATATATTAACGTATTAACTTCACTTACGGGGTTGATGCGTTTTTTTTTATACATAAAAATATGAAAAAAATGCAAGAAAAAATTCATAAAACAAAAAATATGAAATATAAAAATCAAGGGGGCATAATTATGGCTACAATAATAAAAACAGCTTATACATTTGATGATGTATTATTAGTACCTAATAAATCAGAAATATTACCTAGAGAGGTAAGTGTAAAGACAAAATTAACTAAGAAAATATCTTTAAATATACCTTTAATGAGTGCTGCAATGGATACAGTAACAGAATCTAAAATGGCTATTGCCATGGCAAGAGAAGGTGGAATCGGAATTATCCATAAAAACATGAGCATAGATGAGCAAGCAAAAGAAGTAGATAAGGTAAAAAGACAAGAAAATGGAATCATAACTGATCCAATATTTTTATCAAAAGAAAATACACTTCAAGATGCTGAAAACTTAATGGCTCAATATAGGATATCTGGAGTACCTATAACTGAAAATGGTAAATTAGTTGGTATACTTACAAATAGAGATGTGACTTTTGAAACTGATTTTACTAAAAAAATATCTGAAGTTATGACAAAAGAAAACTTAATTACAGCTCCAGAGAATACTTCTATTAATGAAGCAAAGGAAATTTTAAAGAAACATAAAATAGAGAAATTACCTTTAGTTGATTCAGAAGGAAATTTAAAGGGATTAATAACAATTAAAGATATTGATAAAGCTAAACAATTCCCTAATGCTGCAAAAGATGAAAATGGTAGATTATTATGTGGAGCTACTGTTGGTGTTACAGCAGACATGATGGATAGAGTTGATGCATTAGTAAAAGCTAAAGTAGATGTTATTACAGTAGATACTGCTCATGGTCATTCAAGAGGAGTTATGGAAGCTGTTAAACAAATAAAAAATAAGCATCCAGAATTACAAGTTATAGCTGGAAATGTTGCTACAGCAGAAGCAACAGAAGATTTAATAAAAGCTGGAGCAGATTGTGTTAAAGTAGGTATAGGTCCTGGATCTATATGTACTACAAGAGTAGTTGCGGGCGTTGGAGTACCTCAATTAACTGCTGTTATGGACTGTGCAGAAGTTGGTAAAAAATATGGAATTCCAGTAATTGCTGATGGTGGATTAAAGTACTCTGGGGATATAGTAAAAGCTTTATCAGCAGGTGCATCTGTAGCAATGATGGGATCATTATTTGCAGGTTGTGAAGAAGCACCAGGCGAAATGGAAATATATCAAGGAAGAAGTTATAAAGTATATAGAGGAATGGGTTCATTAGCAGCTATGGCTTGTGGATCAAAAGATAGATATTTCCAAGATGGAAACAAAAAGTTAGTACCAGAAGGTGTTGAAGGTAGAGTAGCGTATAAAGGATATGTTTCAGATACAATATTCCAATTAATAGGTGGAATAAAATCAGGAATGGGATATTTAGGTTCAAAGGATTTAGATACTTTATATGAAACTGCTAGATTTGTTGTTCAAACAGCATCAGGATATAGAGAAAGTCATCCACATGATATAAATATAACTAAGGAAGCTCCAAATTATAGTGTAGGACAATAAAAAATATATATAATTATTAATTTTTATTGAGTAATGTTCTTAGTTGTTAGATAATTAAATTTATAAAGAACAATTTAGGAGGAAATGATGAAGAGAGATTTAGTTTTAGTTATAGATTTTGGTGGACAATACAATCAATTGATTGCTAGAAGAGTGAGAGAGTGTAATGTATATTGCGAAGTTCATCCTTATAATTTAAGTGTTGATAAAATAAAAGAAATGAATCCTAAGGGAATCATTTTTACAGGTGGACCAAACAGTGTATATGGTGAAAATTCTCCTTTATGTGATAAAGCTATATTTGAAATAGGAGTACCTATTTTTGGTATATGTTACGGTTCTCAACTTATGTCTCATATGCTTGGAGGAAAAGTGGCAACTGCACCTGTAAGTGAATATGGAAAAACAAAAGTTGATGTAAAGGTAGAATCTAAGCTTTTTGAAGGAGTATCACCTTCAACAATTTGTTGGATGAGTCATACTGATTACATAGAAAAAGCACCAGAAGGATTTAAAGTAATAGGTAATACTCCTGTTTGTCCTGTTGCTGCTATGGAATGTGAAGATAAGAATTTATATGCAGTTCAATTCCATCCAGAAGTTATGCATACAAAAGAAGGTACAAAGATGCTTTCAAATTTTGTATATAATATTTGTGGATGTACTGGAGATTGGAAAATGGATTCATTTGTTGAGAAGACAATTGAAGAAATTCGTGAAAAAGTTGGAAATGGTAAAGTATTATGTGCATTATCAGGTGGAGTTGATTCATCAGTAGCAGCAGTAATGCTTTCAAAGGCTGTTGGAAAGCAACTAACATGTGTATTTGTTGATCATGGGTTACTTCGTAAAAATGAAGGCGATGAAGTTGAAGAAATATTTGGACCTAATGGTCAGTATGATTTAAACTTCATTCGTGTAAATGCACAAGAAAGATTTTATGAAAAGTTAGCTGGCGTAGAAGAACCAGAACAAAAGAGAAAAATTATTGGTGAAGAATTTATAAGAGTATTTGAAGAAGAAGCTAAAAAAATAGGTGTAGTTGATTACCTTGTCCAAGGAACTATTTATCCAGATGTAATTGAAAGTGGTCTTGGAAAATCAGCAGTTATAAAATCTCACCATAATGTTGGAGGACTTCCTGATTATGTTGACTTTAAAGAAATAATAGAACCTCTTAGATTGTTATTTAAAGATGAAGTTCGTAAGGCTGGATTAGAACTTGGAATCCCTAAAAAATTAGTGTTCAGACAACCTTTTCCAGGCCCAGGTCTTGGAATACGTATTATTGGAGAGGTAACAGCTGAAAAAGTTAAAATAGTTCAAGATGCAGATGCAATCTATCGTGAAGAAATTGCAAAGGCAGGTATTGATAAAGAAATTGGTCAATATTTTGCAGCTCTTACTAATATGCGTTCAGTAGGCGTTATGGGAGATGAAAGAACTTATGATTATGCAATTGCACTTCGTGCTGTAACTACAAGTGATTTCATGACAGCTGAAAGCGCAGATCTTCCATGGGAAGTACTTGGAAAAGTAACAACTAGAATTGTAAATGAAGTAAAAGGTGTTAACCGTGTAATGTATGATTGTACAGGAAAACCACCAGCAACTATAGAATTTGAATAATATTAATATCACCAGGCACACCAGAATATCCCCAAAAGGCAACCTTAGATATTCTGAGCCTGTGGAAAAAAAGAGAATAAAATAAGAAAAATAATTAATGACCTTGAAACTGTTAAATCAGCAGTTTTGAGGTCTTATTTTTTTGATATGGAAGTTAGATGAACCTTGAAAAATAGAGGCATTACAAGGATTTATAATAGAGAAAAAGAAGAGGAATAAAAGAGGGGAATCACCAGAAATCTTATGTGTTTATAGTCCGTTAGAGAAGGATTTGGGAAGGCAGGGGCAGAATGTTTTTGAGTGCCTTTTGAGAGGAATGGGGTTTGCCTTGGGACATGGAGAAGGAGAAAATTCCTAAATTTCATTTTTGGGAGGTGGCTAAAATAGGAGGTTTAGAGATTTTATTTTTTCTCATTTTCTCCCCAAAAATTAAAAAATCATGAATTTGGGAATTTTCCCAAAAATGAAATGCTATTTTTGGAGATTTATAAATACTTGTATGAACTTAAAATTTGGAGGTATTCAGATGAGAAAGAAAAATTATAAAGGCAGGGTTGAAAAGAGAAATGTCAATAAATGTGAAGATGTCTGTCGTACCTTTGATAAGATTCAGTATCTGTATGCTGATTTATTATCAGAATCAGAAGAGGTTGAATCATTTCAGGTAAATATTTTGCTTGAAGGGCTTGATATTGGAGAGTATACATCTGATTTTATTATTACTAAAGCTGATGGAAACATAATGGTTAGAGAATGTGTCAACAGAAATCATATAACAAAACCTTTAACTGCTAAGTTACTTGATGTCAGTCGGAATTACTGGATATCTCATGGAGTATCTGACTGGGGCATTGTAGTTGAGAGAGAGGTTGATGTTGATGAAGAAAGATGAAATTAAAAAGCATATGCTTATTATAAAAGAAGATGAAGGTGCAAAATGTATTTACAGAGTTCTAGATATGACGGAAGAAGTTCTTGTTATTGATTGTATTAAAAAGAATATGCCAGTATGGAGAAACTTTGATTTTTTTAATGATTTTATAGAGCTTCAAAAAGAAAAAGAAATAGATGTTTTTAATACTCTTGAAAATATGTATGTAGAAGAACGTAAGACTGCATACCAGAGATATAATATGATATCTGGGATTATACCTTTTATAGCAAACGAAGAAATGAGAGCAGATGCTATAAATAAAATTGCAGAATCAAATGGAGTTACAAAGCAGACAGTAAGAAAGTATTTATGTGACTGACCTACGGACAGTTAATAACCAGATAATTTCCAAAATTAATTGTGAGAAAAAAATTAATCTGAAAATAATAAAAAACCACCCATTCTAGTGTAAAATTGATTTGCAACAGCCAATTCACAAAAGAAAGGTGGTTTATTTATGATCAATGATCAAGAATATATTACTACAAAATTGAAAAAAACACTAGAGAAAATGATACCTTTATCTTCAAAAAGATTAAATAATTTAGTTGATATGATTATTGGAATTATAATTTCAAAAACAGTTGTATTATCTGAAATAGCTCAAGAACTTAAAGATTCGTACTCTTCTGGCACAGAAGAAAGTAAAATTAAGAGACTTCAAAGATTTATAAGTAATAAATCTATTAATCCAGAAAAGTTATATGAATTTTATATATATAAATTCCTAAAGAAATATAAAAGTACTTCAAATTCGATATATATAATATTTGATCACACCACTATTGAAGATAAATTTGTAATATTGCAATTTTCTCTAAAGGTAGGTAAAAGAACTATTCCGCTTTGGTACAAAGTGTTTCGATATAAGGAAAATGGTAACAAAGATTTCAAACATGTAAAAGAAGGTCTTAATTTTTCACATAAAGTATTGGCTCCTTATGGTTATAATGTAACACTACTTGCAGATAGAGGATTTAAAAGTGTAGATTTATTTAAATTTATAGATGAAAAGCTTAAGTGGAAATATTGTATTAATGTACTAAAGATTTATGTGTAACCATAAATGGAAAACTTAAAATAAAGAAGTTAGAAGATATAAAAACATCAAATAATAAAGGAAAAAACTTTTATAATATAAAACTAACTGCTCAAAATTATAATTGCAATTTATCCGTTTGCAAAGCAAAAGACGCAGGACAAACGCATGAAAGTTTATAACTACATAAGTAAAATTACTAAAAAACTAAATTTCCATAATTTTACTTATATAGTTAGTTGGATTTGAACATATTGCAAATCTCTTTAGTTTTAAGCTCATCTTTTTTCCCATATCTAAAAGTTTTAGTATTGATAATGCCCATTTACGGATAATATTCATATTCTTATTTGCTGTTTCTTCAATAGTTTTATTATGATCTTCTTTAAATGTAACATCCAAATGCCAATGCATTATTTCTATTTTCCAATGTTCTCTTACTGATTTTGAAAATAGCTCTATATCAGGTGATAAGCTACTTATATAGTAACGTATTTCTTTTGTTTCTTTATCATTCTTCTTTATAGTTTTTTCTATAATACCAATGCTTTTTAGCCCTTTCCATCTACTTTTATTAGTCAACCATTTTATATCATCTGTCTGATAATATTCTCTTATCTCAATTTGACTATGACTTTTCTCAATAGTTTTTTTGTAGTTTCCAACACTTTCAATGTCCTTTTTAAAATCATTTTCATTAAAGTAATCTATCAAATCTTTGTATAAAGTTTCTTGATTTCCTTTTACCGCTAAGACGTAGTCAGCTTTCTTTTTTACTATTTTTTCTGCAATTTTAACCTGAGTGCCCATAGCATCTATAGTAACCACGTATCCCTTTATTTGCAATGTATCTAACAATTCAGGAATTGCTACTATTTCATTTTCTTTCTCTTTAACTACATTTTGTCCAAGGCAAAACCCATCTTCATCGCAATATGCTGTCACTACGTGTAACGGTTTCTTATCTTCGGTTCTACTACCTCTCATAGTTTTACCATCAATGTTTAAAATTTTCTTTAAACCTTCACCATCATTAGTAGCTAAGTATTCATTCCATTCTAATTGTAATTGTTGAATAACTGTAGGATCAATAATACCCATAACTCTTTGAAATGTATCATGAGATGATATACCTTGTTGCAT
This sequence comes from Clostridium sp. ZBS15, assembly GCF_023845705.1. NCBI lineage: Bacteria > Bacillati > Bacillota > Clostridia > Eubacteriales > Clostridiaceae > Clostridium > Clostridium sp. ZBS15. Next base: position 45,383 of record NZ_JAMQHY010000008.1, on the reverse strand, counting down.
TTTAAAATATTTTCTTAAAAATTCTTCATGTGAATTGCAAAAGACCTCTATTTCAGTCCATTCATTAGCATTCCCTAAAGATGCAAATAATACCATGCTAATAACTTCGTTGATCGGATACTTGACTTTCTTTATTTGTCTTGGATCTTCAATTTTTTTTGTTAAACTTATTATATCTGAAATTTTTTTCATTAATATTCACCTTCCTTCTCTATGATTTTATCATAGAGAAGGGATGATATTGTAGTAAAATTTATTCATGCGTTTGTCCTGCAAAAGACGCGGAAGAAATTTGGTTTATAGCACATAATTTAGAAAAATCTTTTGCAATAAGAGAATATAAAAAAAGATTTCAAATTGAAGAAATGTTTAAAGACTTTAAAAGTGGTGGTTTTAATTTAGAATCTACTTGGAGTATGAATATTCAATATATAAAGATGCTTTATTTCTGTATTTCAATAGCTTATTGCTTCATAATAACATTAGGAATTTCCTGTGGTAAAGATAAAAATAACACTATTATTGGAGTTGTTAAAAATTTAAATGGTAAGAAAATAAGAATTTATAGCCTATTTAGAGCTGGACTAAAATGGTTTAAAAGATGTTATTATTCAAAGAGAAATGACTATTATCTAAAATTTTGCTTTACACTTTATGAAAAATAATGTTTAAAAATTCCATTAACACAATACACTTGAATGGTTTTAATTATTCACTTACAAATTAATTCAGTTATGTAATAAAATATTATTAGAAGAATAAGTTTAAGACCATAATAAGTAATTTAATCAATTATTATGGTTTTGTTTAAATGTATTACAAATAACTGTCCGTAGGTCAGTATTCTTTATATATTTTTGTTGTATCTGTTACTCCCAATTCTTTTAATTCTCTTATCTGCCTTGTAATATCTTGCATATTTTCGTTTGTGGAGCAACGAGCATATCCATAAATCATAGTTAAATAACCTCCTGTTTTCAATTTTAATATATTATATGTAAACAAAAGGGGATTAATAATTTTGTTTATATTTTTTAGCTGATTTAAGGGGAAATAGAGCTGATTTTAGTATCTGAAAAAGTATAAATGAAAAGAAATGTTTTCGTTTATAAAGATAGGTTTAAATTATGTAATGTAAAAATATAGCTATGTATATTGAATAAAAGCAAATAGTGTTATAAAATGTAAATATATAATATATTTCATAATAGGAGAATACTATGAAAAAATCTATATATAACATTATTATCAATGAAGGTTATAACAATAATTTGATTTATAATAGTTTTAGTGGTGCACTTGTAAATTTGAATGAAGAATATTATAAAATATTAAATAATTTAGAAGTAAGTAATGAAAAGAGTAAAATCATAGATGAGCTAAAAAATGTTGGATTATTAGTGGAAGATTCAGTAGATGAAATAAAAGTATTGGAGAGAAAAAGAAACGAAATAATACAGAATGAATCTATATTATCACTAACAATAGCGCCTACATTAAACTGTAATTTAAATTGTAGTTATTGTTTTGAAGAAAAAAAAGTGGGAATAATGAATACAAATACGCTTAATAATATTGTTACTTTTGTAAAAAATACTATTATTAATGGAAAAATAAAAAAAATATCAATTAAATGGTTTGGTGGAGAACCATTAATGGCAAAGAATATAATATATGATTTATCAGAAAAACTTATTGGATTGTGTGAAAATAATAATATAAAGTATGAAGCTGGAATAATTACTAATGGGTGCTTAATAGATGATGATTTTTTGGTACAAGCAGTAAGATATAAGATTAATTTTTTTCAAATTACATTAGATGGAACAAGAGAGTTTCATAATAAAGTAAAAAAATTTAACAATGACAAACCTACTTTTGACATAATATTAAATAATATAAAAAAAGTTAAATCTTATGGAATAAAAACTATAGTAAGAGTAAATGTTAGTAGAGCTAATAGTCACTGCTTAGATGATTTAATAGAGTTTTTACAATGTGAGAAGTTAGATGATGTACATATTTATTTAGGATATATTCAAAGTTTTAATAATAAGTTGGAGTTTTGTAGTAATAAGTGTTTGACAAAAGAAGAATACTCTAAAAGATATATTGATTTTTATAAAAAAATAACAGACAAACAATTTACGTATGGAATTGAAAAGCAATATCCTAAAATAAGAATAAACTATTGTGGAGCTACTAAAAATAATTCGTTTGTTATAGATAATGATGGGTATATATATAAGTGCTGGAATGAGATAGGTAATAGAGATGCTAGGATGTGTACAATTGAGCAATTAGATGTTTATGATGGAAACAATCATAAATATGCAGATTGGAATCCATATAAAAATAAAGAATGCATTAAGTGCAATGTTTTACCGATATGTGGAGGGGGATGTCCTAATTTAAGTAATATATATAAACAATTAGATTGCCAACAAAGTAAATATGGGATAAAAGAATTGATGAAAGAAATTTATTGTTATAAGAAGGGAAGAGGATAATAATAGTGAAAAACTCATATAATGTTGAAAAAACAATATATTCTGATGATTGCACGTTTGATGTTTGATGCAATATTGACATTGGATGTATTGTTGATAATTAAATAAAGGATTAGAGGAGAAAGATAAATGGAAGTAATAGTTACTAATGAATATAATGTGAGTGAGTTGGAATCAAATGACATTTGCTATGTAGACATTGGATGTGTAGATATTGGATGCATTGTCGACAATGATTAATGGTTAAAAGTGGAGGAGAGATAAAAATGGAAGTAATAGTTGCTAATGAATTTGATATGGACAAGTTAGAATCAAATGATATATGCACTGTAGATATTGGATGTGTAGACATAGATTGCATAATAGATAATTAATAGAAGTCATTTATTAATAAGAAAATTATTTTATTGCAAAAATAAATTTAGAGAATGGATGATGAAAATGGTTATAAAAGGAAAAGGAGTGTTTAAAGACGGAATAGATACAGATGAACTTGAAATAAAAGGTAAGTTGTATTCCGATGGAAACATAAATATAGAAAAGTTAACTGTAAAAGGAAAAGTAGAATGTAAATCTTGTTTGAATTCAAGAACTATAGATTCAAAAGGTTCTTTAAATATACAAGATTCAATAAAAGCTGAAGAGTGTAAATTGTATGGAAGTGTTAATACAAACACACTTGAAGTAAAAAAAAATATTAAATGGGAATTTAGTGGGGACTCTGTTGTAAAAGAATTTCTATTTAATGAAGCTAAAATAACAAAGGACAATGGAGAAAGCAAAACTCAGTTAAATAATTTATTAAGTTTTGTTTTAAATAAAAAAATAGAGCTAGATTTTAGTGATAATAAAAGTGATAGTCTACAGATTGCGAAAGCAATTGGAAAAGAAATATTTATAGAAGATTGTACAATAGATGAATTAATTTGTGACAATGCTGAGATAGGTCATAATTGCGTTGTTAAAAAATTGAAATGTTCTGGTAAATATAGTGTTGCAGAAGATTCACAAGTAAATATAATTTAAGCCTATATAAGTAAATTTATGCTGATAAATAAAAGTATTATCTTTTGAATAATAGTTAAAAAATATAGCTATTATTATAAGAGATAGTACTTTTTATTTATATGTAACTAGAATGAAAATAATCTTTTGATACAATATCATGTATATTGTGGCATAAAAACCACAATATATAGGAAAAACAAGTGTGAGAAATAATATGGAAGATATACTGGGGAATATTTAAATAATTAAGATAAAGTGGAATAAATGCTAGTTGATTGTGGGAAAAAATAGGAATAGAATATTTTTTATTAGCACTCTTATTATGTGAGTGCTAACAAAAGGGGGGATATAGTTATGAATAATATAGATATTATTGAAGGTCAACTAAGGCAGATATTTGCAGGAACAGTATGGACTCATAAAATACAAGAAAAACAGAGTGATATATGCCTAGATAGGTATAAAAAATTAGAAAATTCGAGAATAGCTTTATCTGCAATTACTACATCAGGAATATTTGCTGTAGTTTTTATTGATGAATTTGCATTAAAAGTAGTAACAGCTATAATATCTGCAATTTCATTCTTTATTAATACGTATTTTAAAACGTATGACTTAAAATCATTGCATAAACAACATAAAAAATCAGCTTTAGATTTACTTGAATTAAGAGAAGAATTAATCTCAGTATTATGTGATATTAAATTAGGTAAGTATACAGAAGATTCATTAAGAAGCAAGAGAGATGAAATATTAAAGAAACAAATAGATATTTATAAAAAATGTTTAGATACTGAAGAAGAAGCAGTAAATAAAGCATCAGATAATTTAAAAAATAGGCAAGATAATACTTATTCTGATGATGAGATTGATAGTTTTTTACCTGTTCTAGCAAGAAAAAATCAATAGTATAAAGGAGGAAAATATGGCGATTAAAGATGATTTTAAGACTTTTATTGACAATATACAATTAGATAATTTAAGTGACATGGAAACCACAACTGGAGAAATAGCGAAAAAATTAAATAATAATTACTATGAATTAGAGAATGACAAAGAAACACATATGTATATTGTAGGGTCAGTAGGAAGAGAAACTGCTATTAAAGGTGTAAGTGATTTAGATTTATTATTTGATTTACCAGATGAAATATATAAGCAATATGATGACCGTGAAAGTAATGGTCAATCAGCATTATTACAAGATATAAAAAATGTTTTAAAAGAACGTTATCCTAAGACAGACATAAGTGGTGATGGACAAGTAGTAGTAATTAACTTTAGTAACTATACTGTAGAATTAGTTCCAGGATTCAAACAATCTGATGATAGTTTTAAATATCCAGATACACATGATGGGGGAAAATGGAAAACAACTAAACCATTAGCAGAAAAAGAAGAGAGTAAAAAGACAGCAGAAGATACAGATAATAATTTTAAATACATAGCAAATATGCTACGAGCTTGGAAGAATAAGCAGGGTTTTAAATTTGGTGGATTATTAATAGACACATTATCATACAATTTTTTAAATGATAATGAAGACTATAAAAAGATTGATTTTGATGATTATTTTGAAATGGTTCAAGAATTATTTAAGTATTTAAAAAATCAAAATAAAGACCAATCTTATTGGTATGCATTAGGAAGTAATCAACAAGTAAACAATTGTGATGATGGAAAATTTGTAACTAAAGCAAAAAAAGCTTATAACCAAATAAAAGATTTAACTGAAGAATCAACTGGTTTAAATAAAGAATTAAGAAAAATATTTGGAAGTAAATTTCCTAAAAAGCAAACCGTATCTGAAAACTCAAGAGCATCTAGTTTATATAGAGACACAGAACAATTTATTGAAGACTTGTTTCCAGTCGATATTAGATATAATTTGACCATTGATTGCAAAGTAACTCAAGATGGATTTTTAGATAAGTTATTAAGCGCAATTATTAAACAAAATAGTTGGCTTAGCAGAAATAAACAACTCAATTTCTTTATAGATAAAACTGAGATAAAAGGTAATTATGATATCTATTGGAAGGTTAGAAATGTTGGAGATGAAGCAGAAAGAAGAGATTTGATTAGAGGTCAGATAGTAAGAACTAATAATAAGAAGCATCATGAATCAACGGATTTTAGAGGAGAGCATTATGTTGAATGTTATTTAGTCAAAAATGGAGTTTGCGTTGCTAGAGATAGGATAGAGGTTCCAATATCAACAATATGATTTGAGTTTTTTTGAAAGGAATGAGGTCTTATTAAAATTAAAGATGAATTAAATAAAATGTATGGAGCAGAAGAAAATATTGATAAGTATATATTGGCAATTTCTGCAATGTTTTTGGGAATTGGACTTTTCTTTGGCTGGTTATATATAAAAAATAAAGGTATATATACTAAATTTGAATTAATAGCATATGCATATATACCTATAATCAATATAGTTGCATCAATATTTACTAGTTCAAGTTATTTCTTTTGTAAAAAGAAAAATTCAGAAAAATATAAATTTATAAAATATTTTATGTTTATTATATCTGTAATTTTAATGATTATTACAGCATTGCCAGTAGCAGTTATGTTAGCAGGAATTAATAAGGTAAGATTATTAAAATTAAATATAGATAATATTTTATTATTTGCAATATATATAGTGGTTTTGATTGTTGATAGTTTTTCATTTGTTTTAATATTGGGTATTGTTGGTCGTTATGCTTTTCTAGATGTAATTACGATAACTTTATTTCTTGTTTTTATATTAAATTATATGGTATTAAAACTTTTAATATGGATGTATTTTAAAATAGTAGGAAAAATTAAAAAGGATAAGAAAATGATGTTTGAAGAAGATTATAAATATATGAAGAAAATTATATATATTTATAATTTCTTAATAATAGCATTTGGAACAGCTGTTATTTATTTCGTTAATATTGAACATTTTAATTTTGATGCAAATACACAATTTATATTAATCCAATTAAAAGATAGAATAATCTATGTATTTGCTATATATACATCTATAGATGCATTTATATCTAAGAAAAAAGAAAGTGGAGAAGATAGTATTGATAAGAATGATACGAATTTTTTAACAGAGATAAAAGCCACTTTAGAAAAGCAAGAAAAAACTATTAGTGAATTGGAAAATAAAAATAAAGTATTAGAAAATAGTTTACGAAATATTCAAAGAAGAATAAAGAAAAGAAAAAAATAAAAGGTATCAAAATTACAATTATTTTGAAAATATTTGGCTGACATTAAAAAATATTTGAATTATAATATTTATACAAGGTCAGAGAAAACTCCATATCCCCAGGCACTCCAGAATATCCCCAAAAGGCACTTTAAAATATTCTGAGCCTGTAAAAAAAAGAGAATAAAATAAGAAAAAACAAAGACCTTGAAACTGTTAAATTGAACTGCCCCCTGTCAAGTAGACAGGGCAAATAATAAAAAATTATGCTACTAAAGTATGACTTCGATATTCTATTGGAGTCATACTTTTTAACTTTTTCTGTAATCTTTTTGTATTATAAAAATCTATATATTCATCAATAGCTTGTTCAAGTTCTTCATATGTATCGAATTTTCTTAGGTAATACATTTCAGATTTAAGTGTACCCCAAAATCCTTCCATCGGACCATTATCTATGCAACGACCAACCCTAGACATACTTTGAGTTGCATTAATTTTATCTAGTTTATTCTTAAATATTTTATTTGTATATTGAAAACCGCGATCACTATGAAATAGTGGCTTTGCGTCGGGATTATCATCTATAGCTTTATCTAATGTGTTAAATACCAATTGATTATTATTAGATGAACCTAATACATAAGACACAATACTATTATCACCTAAATCTAATATTGCACTTAAGTAAGCTTTTTTACCATTTGTTAGCTTAAATTCAGTTACATCAGTTAACCATTTTTGATTTGGTTTATCTGCATAGAATTCTCTATTTAATTTATTTTCTGCTGTTATTTGAGGAGTGCTTTTAATATAAGTTGCTCTCTTTTTTCGTATAACTGATTTAAGATTAACAGATTTCATTAAACGATAAATTCTCTTATTGTTATAATGTTTGTTTAAAATTTTATTTATATTCATTGTCATGCGACGGTATCCATAGATATCATTTACATCTGTATAAATCTTAGTTATTTCTTTTAATATAATTGAATTTTCTTTATCTAATTCAGTATCCTTATGGTTAAGCCATTTATAGTAAGAAGAACGTGCAATATTAGCTAAAATGCATAACTCCGCTATCGGATAGCAATTTTCTTTATTCAATTCTTTTATGGTTATATATTTATTTTCTTGCCTTATTCTTGAATTTATCGCCTTCTTTCTATTTGCTCTAATTTTTTTAAGAAATCATTCTCCATTTTTAAACGTTTGTTTTCTGCTTCAATAAGCTTTAATTGCATAGATAATTTTTCAGATTTACTAAGATTAATAGCTTCTTTTCGCTTACCGCGACGGTCTAGTAATGCCTCACATCCATTATTTTTATATTTCCTTACCCATGCATAAACCTGCTGGTAAGAAACCTTGAATTTATCTGCAGTTTCCTGATAATCATCATTATTCGCAATGCAGAATGCAACAATTTTAATTCTTTCCTCATAAGTAGTTTTTCGCCCATTAGTCATAATCCTATCTCCTTGCCTTTTACGAGATTCTTCTATATTATGACCATTATACTTCTTAATCCAATCTCTGAGAACACGAGGACATGAAATTCCATATATGTTACATATACTTCTTAAAGAACCTTTCCCGGCAAGATAATCTTCAACGGCCTTAAGTTTAAGTGAGTCAGAATAACATTTATTTTTTGTAGAAATTATTAAATTTAATTCTCCAAGATCATTATATATTTTTACCCAGTCGTAAAAGGTAGATCCATTAATTGAAAGTTCATCGCATATCTCTACGACGGATTTTTCTCCTGATAGATATTCCTTAATTCCTTTTAATTTTTCATCAAGAGAACATTTGGTTTTTCTTGACATAAAAAATACCCCCTTTATAAAAACAGTTTTATTATTTTAACTGTCTACTATAAAGGGAGCATATCAAATAAGCAGTTTTGAGGTCTTATTTTTTTAGATATGGAAGTTAGATGAACCTTGAAAAATAGAGAGATTACAAGGATTTATAATAGAGAAAAAGATAGAGAATAAAAGAGTGAAATCACCAGAAATCTTATGTGTTTATAGTCCGTTAGAGAAGGATTTGGGAAGGCAGGGGCAGAATGTTTGAGAGTGCCTTTTGAGAGGAATGGGGTTTGCCTTGGGACATTAAATAAGTTAATAAGCATTTCAACAAAATCTAAATTAAGTAGGTTTGTTGAAATGTTTTTTTATTCTTTAGGAATTTATATTATTAAAAAATTTGTGGATAACTTTTAAAATAATGTGTTTTAAAGGTATTATGAGTACCCCTAAAGAATAAAAAATAATCATATGCCGCACCATTATTCCTGCACTGCGTTTGGAAAGGGCGCATGGCTAAAAAAATCGACGGCTCCAAAGTCGCCTTAGCGATTTTGTTCTTTTGGAAAGTTATGATAGAATTATATAGTAAATTTATTAATATAAAAACAAGAGGTAGAAAAATGAGGATAAGAGTACCAGATTATTATAAGGATTTTGAATGTATTGCATCAGAGTGTGAAGATACATGTTGTGCAGGATGGGAAATTGTGATAGATGATGAAACATATGAGTATTATAAAACTGTAAATGATGAATTTGGAGATAGGTTGAAAAATGAAATAGTTACAGATGAAGACGGAGAAAAAATTTTTGTATTAAAAGGAGATAATTGCTCTTTCTTAAATAAATATAAGAAATGTGATATATATATTAATCTTGGAAAAGAGAGATTATGCAATACATGCAAACAATATCCAAGATTTATTGAAGAGTATGGAAGTACACGAGAAATAGGGATTTCGTTATCATGTCCAGAAGCAGCTAGAATAATCTTAAATAATTCTAAAAAAGTTGAATTTGAATTAGAAGAAAATGATGAAATGGTATGTACATATAATGATATTAGTTATGATATGTTTATTCAAATAATTAGCTCAAGAAAAATGTTCATAGATATGTTACAGGATAGATCTATTGAATTAAATAAAAGAATGGCGATAATTCTTAATTTTGCAAAAGAAATTCAAGATAAAATAGATGCAAATAAAATATCTGAAATAACAAGCATTAGACATAAGTATTCAGATGATAAATTTATAAAAAAATTAATAGATCAATTAGATAATTACAAAGCAAAAAATATAGAAAAATATAAAAACATTTTTAAGTGTTTAAAAGTATATCAAGATATTGATCATATAAATGAAGAATGGCCTAAAGTTTTAAAATATACTACAGAATATTTTTATGATGAAGAACATAATGTTACGTTTTATGTGGATAAACATGATGAATTTGATAAATATTATGTAAACAAAATGTATGAATATGAACATTTAATGGTATATTTTATATTTAGATATTTTATGAAATCTATCTATGACTACGATGTAATTGCAAAAGTAAAACTTGCACTTATTAGCTATCTAATTATTAAAGAATTAGATGTTGTACGATGGTGTGATAATGGATATAAATTTAATAAAGATGATCAGATAGATATAATGCATATGTACTCTAAAGATATTGAACATTCAGAAGAAAATTTAGAAGCATTAGCAGAAATATTTGAAACAAATAAAATTTTTAACTTAAATAATCTAATGACTATGTTGATGAATTAAAAGATTTAGTATCTTAGAGGTTATTTAGAGAAGTCAATATAAAAAAGATATTTTAATTACCAAAAGGTATAGTTTAACTTTATATTTTTAGGAGGCAAGTTTTGAAGAATAAAAAAAATACAATTTTGAAAGGATTATTAGTAGTAATATTATTATTAATTGTTTCTTTATTTACATTTCAAATTAAAAATAATACTAAAGGAAAAATTACTCCAGCATTAGAAACTGAAAATTCAGATGTATTAGAAAATAAAGATATTAAAAATCCATTTCAAGGTATAGATGTTACAAGTGAGGATATGGGGGTTACTGTTTTAGGATATCATTCTATTGGAGATGAATTTAAGAAAGATCCATTAGTTGTATCTAAAGATTTGTTTAGAACGCATCTTCAAGCAATAAAAGATGCAGGTTATACAACTATAACATTACATGAGTTATATGATTACCTATATAATGGAGCGGAAATTCCTAAGAAAAGTGTAGTTATAACATTAGATGATGGATACAAAGATAATTATACAAATGCATTTCCTATTCTTAAAGAATTCTCAATGAATGCAACTATGTTTATAATAGGTAATTATTTAGATGGTGATGTATATTTGTTACCTTCACAGGTAAAAGAGATGAGTGATTATGGGATTGATATTGAAGGTCATACACTTACTCATAGAGAGCTTTCAACTTTAAATTATGATGAACAATTAAAAGAAGTTAAAGAATCTAAAACTAAGCTTGAAAATATAACAGGTAAAAATATTAACTTTATTGCATATCCTTCTGGTAGTTATAACGATGAGACTTTAAAAGCTGTTAAAGAAGCAGGATATAGTATGGCATTTACCGTTAAAAAGGGACAAGCACATAAAGGTGACAATCAATATGAAATAAACAGAGTATTAGTTGATTATACTTATAAACCAAGACATATAAAAAGAGATTTAAAGTAAAATAGTAGATTATAAATAATATTAATTTAACTTATAATTAATATTATTTATAAAATCTAGAATACAAGTATTAAAAAATAGTTAGATTTTTGTGTATTTAATTATACAAAATGATAACTATTTTTTTCTTTAGGAAATTATAAAAATCTTAAATTTAAGGATAACTTCTAGAATACCGTGTTTTAAGGGTATGATGAGTACTATTAAAGAATACAAAATTATATTTAAATTTTGTCTGATTAAAATTAACCAATACACTAATTTTAACATACTATATATTATAATTATTTACCAAAGGAGATAAACAGATGAACGATTATTATTGTAATGAAGATGAATTAGTTTGTAAATTTGATGAAGTTAGTGATTGTGAAGAAGCAGATTATAATGAAATGAATTGCTCAGACACAGCAGGAACTGATAATAATTCAGTATGTGCAAAATGTTATAAAAAAGGATTTAAAGCAGGTTGTGAAAAAGGATATAAAGATGGATTCAAAGATGGCTGCGAAAAAGGATATAAGAAAGGGTTTAAAGATGGCCGTGAAAAAGGATATGAAGAAGGATATGAAGATGGCCGTGAAAAAGGATATGAAGAAGGATTCAGAGACGGCTGTAAAAAAGGATATGAAGAAGGATTCAGAGATGGCTGTAAAAAAGGATATAAGAAAGGATTTAAAGAGGGCCGTGAAAAAGGTTTCCAAGAAGGATGCAAAGCCGGTTTTAGAGAAGGATATGAAAAAGCTATACAAGATATTATGAAATGCTTAAATAGAAATAATTCACGCTGTTAAATTTTTAAAGCGTAATTGAGCTATAATATTAAATTTAATAGAATAATCTAAAATCTTATCATAGAAGAATTTATACTCTGTATAAATTCTTCTTTTTTAATTTAAGTAAAAAAAGGACTATTTAATGTGAGAAAAATTATGAAACGTGTATAAATGTGTATAAATAAGTATAAATGTATACAAACATGTTATAATAAAAATGAAATGGTTTGCGAAATTAGTTTTATAACACATTTATCTAAGTTTTTTTTATTAGTATACATTTTTTCCAAACTGTAATGAAAAAGTGAATATTAAATAAATTACATTAATGTACTATTATATAATTGTAAGATGGAATGAGGGGTTGAAAATGATTACACAATCATTAGAAAGAAAGTTATTTACCATACTTGAAATGTTAGCTGATAGCAAAGAAAAAGCTTTAAAAGATTTTTCGGATGAACTTGGTGTTAGTACTAGAAGTATTAGAACTTACTTAAAGCAATTACAGGAAGAAATACCTAAGGATGTTGTGGAAATAGTAAAGACTAATAATTCTCAGTATAAGCTAAATGTGAAAGATGATGAAAAATTTAAGCAATTGCTAGAGTTAAATAGAAGACAAAAACAAAAATTTTGTCAATTAAATAATCCAGAAGAAAGAATTGATTATTTAATAAACAGGTTAGTAGGACTTAATGAGATTGTGACAATTGATGATTTAGCAGAAGAAATGAATGTAGGAAGAACTACTTTAGTTAAAGATTTAAAAAAAGTAGATCAGAAGTTAGATGAGTATGGATTAATATTAAAGAGAAAAACAAATTCAGGAATAAAAATTGAAGGCGATGAAATTAATTTAAGATTAATCATACTTGAACATTTATGTAAAACATATAATGATTCAATAATTTTATTAGAAAGCAATAATATTCTTACTAAAAAAGAGATTATTAAACTTCAAGAACAAATAGTAATAAATCTAAAAGAAAATAGATTTAGTGTAACTGAAGCCTTAATAAATAACTTAATAAGATATATAGCAGTAATGTTAATGAGATTGAAGAATAATAAAAATATAATTTCACTACAATCACAATATAAAATAATAAAGGAATCAGAAGAGTATGAAATAGGAAAAACTATAAAAGGTATAATTGAAACATTAAAAGATGAAAAAATTGATGATTTAGAAATAATTTTTATAGTAATGCCTTTACTTGGAAGAAATGCACCTTTGTATCATGAGGTATTAAGAAATTTAACAATAGGTGAAAATGTAACTTTATTAAGAAAACAAATCTTTGACAAGGTTTTTGAATTTACTGGATTAAGCTTAGAAGAAGATGAACAATTAATACAAGGATTAGAATATCATTTATATTATGCACTAAATAGAATAGTACTAAATATAAAATATAAAAATCCTATGTTAAAAGAAATAAAAGAAAAGTACAAATTGCCTTATGAAGTTGCTAAAATAGCTGCTTCAGTAATTGAAGATAAGTATCAGGTACAAGTAGAAGATGATGAAATTGGATACTTAGCATTACATTTTGGGACTTATGTTGAAAAAGCAGGCAAATCTTTTATTCAAATAGAAAAAGCAGCAATTGTTTGCGGGACAGGGTTAGGAACAGCAAAGTTACTAATTATAAAATTAAAGAAAATACTTGGAGAAGAAATTAAGTTCAAATCATTTTCTGATTTAGATTTTACAGAAGAAATAGCAAGTAATTATGATATGATATTTACTCTTGTAGATTTAGATATAAAGACTGAAACACAAATAGTAAAAATCACTTCGATTTTTGATGAATGTCAATTAAAAGGAGAAATAGAAAGTCAAATATTTTTAAATAAGACTAATGAGAAAAGAAATGATACAGAACAATATATTTTAAATGGAATGTTGGATAAAAAATTAGTATTTTATTTAAACAAAAACAATTTCATGGACAATTTAGAAGATATGTTGGATAGCTTAATAAAATCAAATATTGTATCAAATGAATATAAGAAAAGAGTTATAGCAAGAGAAAAGAAAGCAGGAACAGCATTTGGTGGAAATATAGCATTACCACATGCAGTGGATGAAAAGGTAAATAGCGTAATAGTTTCATATGGAATACTAGATAAATTACTTGTGGTTGATGGTAAGGAAGTAGGACTCATAATATTACTTGTAATACCTTCAGAAAGCCAAAATAGTCAAGATATTATAGTAAAAACATATCAAGAAATTATAGACTTATCAAGTGATAAGAAGATAGTTCAAAAGCTAATAAAAAGTAAAAATTATAAAGAGTTTAAAGAAGTTTTAGGAAGGAGATAAATTATGAATTCGGTTGTATTTTTAATAATTATAGGAATTGCTGTTTGGATACTTAATTTTATCTTTGGATTAATACAAATCAAGGATTTCAATAAAAATTATATAGAATTAAGAAGATTAGGAAAAGTAGCAATAGGAAGAAAAAAAGGAATGATTAACTCAGGTACTATAGTTCTTATAAGAATTCAAGATGATGGATTAATTTTAGAATCTAGAAAAATGCAGGGAGTAACAGTAGCAGCAAGAGTTAAGCAATTTAAAGGTCTTGAAAATATGTACATAGATAGTATTGAGGAAAACGATTTAAAAGAATTTAACAAACCACTTAAAAGAGCAATCTTAGATGCTGTTAAAAACTATAAAAAGTTTAGACATGAGGAGGGAAGTAAAAAAGAAGCAGACTTAGAAGTGGTTGTTTAAGAATTGTAATATATAATGAGGAGGTTTTCTTATGACACAAATGTTAGAATTATTAGCTAGAGGTGCAGATTCATTCATGAATCTATTTAGAGCAGGTGGTAATCAATTTATGGGCTTTGTAACAGGCATAATACCATTACTAATAGCACTACTAGTTACAATGAATGCAATTATAAAATTTATTGGGGATGAGAAAGTAGAAAAATTAGCTATGAAATGTGCTAAAAACCCAATAACTAGATACTTATTATTACCGGTTATAGGAACATTCGTATTTGCGAATCCAATGACATTATCATTAGGTAAGTTTATGCCAGAAAAGTATAAACCAAGTTACTATGCAGCAGCAAGTTTCTCTTGCCACACAATGAATGGATTATTTCCACATATAAATCCAGGTGAATTATTTGTATTCTTAGGAATAGCAGCAGGTATTACTACATTAGGTTTTTCAACTACAGATCTAGCAGTTAGATATTTATTAGTAGGTATAATAACAAACTTCTTTAGAGGTTGGATAACAGATTTCACAACTTCATATGTAGAAAAACAACAAGGTGTTAAATTAAACACAGAAGTTAAATTAGGATAATTATTAAATAAAAAAATTAATTGAATAAAAATTAAAGTTAAATAAGATAAATAAAAAAATAAAAGATTAAGGAGTTGGCAATTATGGGATACAAAAAAGTTAAGATAAACAAAGGATCAGGCGGATGGGGTGGCCCATTATTAATAGAACCTACAGAAAAAAGAAACAAGGTAGTATATATTACTGGAGGAGCTCAACCAGAAACAGCAGTTACAATAGCAGAATTAACAGGATGTGAATTAATAGATGGATTTACAACAGGAGTTAAAGATGATGAAATTGCTTGTGTAATAATAAATTGTGGTGGAACATTAAGATGTGGAATCTATCCTCAAAAGAAGATACCAACAGTTAATATTATGAAAACAGGTAGAAGTGGACCTTTAGCAATGTTTATAAAAGAAGATATTTATGTTTCAGCAGTAAAACCAGCAAATGTAGAAGTAATAGAATAGGTTTATTTTCTAAGATATAAAGAATAGGATTTAAAGGAGGAAGACTTAATGAGTTACGATACTAGTAAAAAGATTAGTCAACAAACAGGGGGACTTGTTGGAAAGATTGGTATAGCAATAGGAAACTTTAGTAGTACATTATTCCAAGCAGGAAGAGATACTATTGACACAGTAATTCACACAATATTACCATTCATGGCTTTCGTTGCAGTAATGATAGGTATTATAAATGAATCAGGAGTAGGAAGCTTTATTGCAAATTTACTTACACCATTAATAGGAAATGTAGGCGGATTAGTTGTATTAGCACTTATATGCTCATTCCCATTACTTTCACCATTCTTAGGACCTGGTGCAGTTATAGCACAAATAGTTGGTGTTTTAATAGGTACTGAAATTGGTAAAGGAACTATACCACCACACTTAGCATTACCAGCATTATTTGCAATAAATGCACAAGCAGCAGCAGACTTTATACCAGTAGGTTTAGGATTAGCTGAAGCAGAACCAGACACTGTACAAGTCGGTGTTCCATCAGTTCTATACTCAAGATTCTTAACAGGAGCTCCAACAGTTGTAGTAGCTTGGCTTGTAAGTTTTGGACTATACAGCTAAATTGTATTAATTAAAGAATCTAATTGTTAAAGAAGGGAACAGTTTTATGAAGACGATTTATAGCACTAAAATAGAAAAAATTGGTGAAAATGCTGAAGAATTTTTTGCAGCAAATATGTTCATAACTTTTAAGGACAATGCTCCTCAAGAATTAATTGATTATTGCTTTATTCACAATGAAAATAATTTATTAGAAGAGATAATGCCAAAAGACATACTTTCAATAGGTGATGTTACTTATGAGATAAAAGCAGTAGGTGAATTAGTAAATAAAAATTTAAAAGAATTAGGACATATAACATATAATTTTCTAGGAGAAGAAGAAGCACAAGTAGGTGGAACTTTATATCTAGAAAAAAAAGAAATTGCACCAATTGCCGTTGGTACAATTTTAAAAATAATAAGAAATTAATTTTAAATATTTAAAAAATAATATTTAAGAAAATTATAAGTCAATTTATACAATAAGTCAATTTAACGAAGAGTTTTAAAGTATTTTCAAACTTATATATAAATAATTAAATAATTTATAGGATTAATTGTTCTTTGAATTTTAAATAGGTTTGATTATAAATGTACTTATATCGGAAATAAGTAAAGATAATCAAACCTATTTTATTTATCAGATATAGAGAAACAATATTCATATAAATTATTAATTTAATAATGGAGGAATAAAAAATGACAAAGTCATGGTTAAATTTAGAAGGAAAAACAGTAATAGTTACAGGTGGAGCATCAGGAATAGGAAAGGCAGTAGCACAAGAATTTTTAAATAATGGTTCAAATGTTGTTGTATGTGATATGAATCCTAATGCACCACAATTAGATATGAATGAAACAAGTGGAAAAATGGTATATGTAAATACAGATGTAACAAATTATGATAGCGTTAAAGAAATGGTTTCAAAAACTAAAGAAGCATTCGGTAAAATAGATATTTTAGTAAATAATGCAGGTATAAATATACCTAGATTATTAGTAGATCCAAAAGAAGAAAATAGTAAGTACGAATTAGATGAAGCTGTTTTTGATAAAATAGTTAATGTTAATATAAAAGGTGTATTTTTCTGTGCACAAGCAGTTGCTAGAGAAATGGTAAAGATAGGTTCTGGAGTAATAGTAAATATGTCTTCAGAAAGTGGATTAGAAGGATCAGAAGGTCAAAGTATTTATGCAGCAACTAAAAATGCAGTAAATTCATTTACAAGATCTTGGTCTAAAGAATTAGGAAAACAAGGCGTTAGAGTTGTAGGTGTAGCACCAGGAATATTAGAAGCTACAGGATTAAGAACTATAGAATATGAAACAGCATTATCTTATACTAGAGGAATTACAGTTGAAGATTTAAGAGCTGGATATAGCAAAACATCAACTACTCCACTTGGAAGATCAGGAAAATTATCAGAAGTCGCTGACTTAGTTTGTTACTTAGGATCAGAAAGAGGAAGTTACATCCATGGAGTAACTTATAATGTAGCTGGCGGAAAAACTAGAGGTTAATTTTATTTAGTAAAAATCAAAAAATGTATTTTAAATCAATTTAGTACTCTCTCATAAATTTTAAATAAATATAAACATTAAAAGTTCCTAATATTATCAGGGACTTTTAATGCTATAAAAATAAATTTTAAGAATATTAATAGGGATGTGAGGAAAAAATGATATATATATTAGATACTGCAAACTTACAAGAAATAAAAAGAGCGTATGAATTTTATCCTATGGAAGGTGTCACAACAAATCCATCTATAATAAGTAAAGAAAAAGAAGATTTTATAAAAATATTAAAAAACATAAGAGAAATAATAGGTAATGATAGCATGTTACATGCACAAGTTTTATCATTAAAAGCTGAAGACATGATTGAAGAAGCTAAGTATATAGCAGAGCAAGTTGGAGGAAATATATATATTAAAATACCTGTAACTCCAGATGGAATAAAGGCTATAAAAATATTAAATAAAGCTGGATATAAGATAACAGCTACTGCAATATTTACACCACAACAAGCTTTGATAGCAGCAAAAGCAGGAGCTCACTTTGTTGCACCATATGTTAATAGAATAGATAATATTAGCGGAAATGGAGTAGAAGTTGTTGGAGAAATAATTAAATTGTTAGAATTTAATAGTTTAAATACTAAAGTTTTAGCAGCATCTTTTAAAAATGTTCAACAAGTTAATGAAGTTGCTTTAAGAGGATGTCAATCAGTAACAGTGGGAAGCGACATAATGGATAAACTTATAGAACATCCATTAACAGAATTAAGTGTAAAACAATTCATTAATGATTGGGAAAATGCATATAATAAGATTACAGTATTATAATAAGGTAAAAGAATAAAGACATTTTTAATTATAAAGTAGATAGATTTATATAGATCTATCTACTTTAATAATTAAGAATTATTATCTTTAGTATAAAATTCCAAGGTTTGAATAATATCATAAATGTTTAAGAAATGTTTAATGAAAGTGTGATATAATTGAAAAGTGAAATTTACGTAATTAAGATATGGAGGTATGGTTGTGAAAAAAGGATTAACATTAGATTTAAGTAAAACACAAGGATTCGTAAAAAACTATGAACTAGATTACATGGAAGGAATGGTAAAAGATTCACATGATAGACTTCATAGTAAAACAGGTCAAGGAAGTGATTTTTTAGGTTGGATAGACCTGCCAGTAGATTATGATAAAGAAGAATTTGATAGAATTAAGAAATCAGCAGAAAAAATACAATCTGATTCAGATGTATTAATAGTTATAGGAATAGGTGGATCTTATCTTGGAGCTAGAGCTGCAATAGAAATGTTAACAAGTAATTTCCATAACGTTTTAGATGACAATAAGAGAAAAGTGCCAAAGATATTTTATGCAGGTAATAACATAAGTTCAACTTATATGGCAGAACTATTAGAAGCTATAGAAGGAAAAGATGTTAGTGTAAATGTAATTTCAAAATCAGGTACTACTACAGAACCAGCTATTGCATTTAGAATATTTAAATCATACTTAGAAAAGAAATATGGTGTAGAAGAAGCAAGAAAGAGAATATATGCAACTACAGATAAAGCTAGAGGTGCATTAAAAAGCTTAGCTGATTCAGAAGGATATGAAACATTTGTAATTCCTGATGATGTTGGTGGAAGATTTACAGTGTTAACACCAGTAGGCTTATTACCAATAGCTGTAGCTGGAATAAATATAGATGAAATGATGCAAGGTGCAGCAGATGCAAGAGAAACATATTCAAATCCTTCACTTAAGGAAAATGATTGTTATAAATATGCTGTCACAAGAAATGCTTTATATAATAAAGGTAAAGAAATAGAAGTATTAGTTAATTATGAACCATGTATTCATTATTTCAATGAATGGTGGAAACAATTATATGGAGAATCTGAAGGAAAAGATAAAAAAGGATTATTCCCAGCAGCAGTTGACTTTAGTACTGATCTTCACTCTATGGGACAATATATTCAAGATGGTAGAAGAAATCTTTTTGAAACAGTTATTAATGTCGAAAAAGCTAGAAAAGAAATTACAATAGAATTTAGCGAAGGCGACTTAGATGGATTAAACTTCTTAGCTGGAAAAACTATGGATTTTGTAAATAATAAAGCATTCCAAGGAACTTTATTAGCTCATAATGATGGTGAAGTACCTAACATGGTATTAAATGTACCAGAACTTTCACCTTACTATTTTGGTCACATGGTATATTTCTTTGAAAAAGCTTGTGGATTAAGTGGATATCTTTTAGGAATAAATCCATTCGATCAACCAGGAGTTGAAGCATACAAGAAGAATATGTTTGCGCTTCTTGGAAAACCAGGATATGAAGATATGAAAGATGAATTAGAGAAGAGACTTTAATTTATGAAAATTATAATTGATGGAGATGCCTGCCCAGGTATCTCCATTATTGAAAAAGTGGCTAAAGATAGAGATATACCAGTAATAATTTATTGCGATATAAATCATTTTATACAAAGTAATTACTCAGAAGTTAAAATTGTGGATAGTGGTTTTCAAAGTGTGGATATGTTTGTAATTAATGAAACTAAAGCTAATGACATTGTAGTATCTCAAGATTATGGGGTAGCAGCTATATGTTTGCCTAAGAAAGCAAAAGTAATAAATCCAAAAGGTTTTATTTATGATGAAAGCAATATAGATCGATTGTTAGAAGAAAGACATTTATCCCAAAAAATTAGGAGAGGTGGAGGTAAAACTTCCAATCCTAAAAAAAGGACTAATGAGGATAATTTAAGATTAGAAAAAAACTTAATAAAACTAATTGAATTAGTTAATAAAAATATATAGAGGAGAATACCTCTATTTTTTTTTCAGTATATGATAAGAATTATATAAATATGATATAATTTAAATAAAAATTAGCTGAAGTTATTTACAAAAAATGGAATAATTGTATAATATAATTAAGGAGTAATATAGAGAGGGGTTTTGAGAAGGATGCAAGAGCTTCAGTTAAAGAATATAGAACTCATATTTAATAAAGAAAAACCGCAAACAAGAGGAACGGAAATAAATATAAAAAGTCAGGTTAATAACCCTAAGGATGACATAGAATATAAATTTATTATTGGTTTAAATGGTATATGGACAACTATACAAGATTATTCAGAAAAAGATAATTGCTGTTGGAAGCCAGTTTATGAAGGGGAATATACGGTTATGGTTCAAGCAAGAGATAAGGAAGGAAAAAAATCATTCGATTATGTAGCTAAAGAAGATTATTTAATTAGTAACAAAGATTTAGTAAGGCTTATAGATGAGGTAAAGGTTGATAAAACTAGTTTAAATGTTGGAGAAAAGTGTTCTATAGAGGTAAAAGCAGCGGAAGAAGAGCTACTTTACAGATTTTATGTAAAGGGAGAGCAAGGATGGGAACCTATTATAGACTATACAACAGATAATACATTATTATATACTGCAAATAATGCAGGCAAAAAAGAATTTTTAATAGAATGTAAAAGAGCTACTTCTGATGAAAATTTTGATGATTATACTACTGTCAAAATAAATGTAGATGATATTGAAGATGTTGAAATAACTAATTTTATATGTCATAATACTGAATTAATAGTTGGACAAGATCTTAAATTTACATTAGAAACCAAAAATGAAAGTAACAGAACAATTTTATATAAATTTTATAAGATTTCAAAAGATGGAAAAGCAATTTGCATGCAAGATTATTCTACTAAAAATTATTTAAATTACAAAGAACATACTCATGGTAGTTATAGACTTTTAGCATGTGCAAAAGATATATTTTCAAATAAAGAATATGATGATAGAGCAGTTCTTTTATATAATATAAAACCATATAAGGATATATTAATTAAAGGGTTTGCAGCAGATTTAAGTTCACCTCAAATTATAGAAACTGATATAAAATTCAAAGCAGAAGTAGAGGGTGGAATTAATATTCTATATAGATATAAAGTAAAAGGTTCATATGAAGAGGATACTGGATTTATAAGAAATTCTGAATATATATGGCAACCTAGAGAATCAGGAAGATATAGTATATCAGTTTTTGCCAAAGATGCATCATCTGAATGTGAATATGAAGCTTGCGAAGAAATTGAATTTGAAATAGAAAAAAGAGGCAATAAGCCAGTAAAAATAGTTGATGTTGTTATAGATAAAGAAAAAAGTGTTTTGATTAAACAACCTGTTAATATAATGGTTAATGCAGAAGGTGGAACTAGATTAAATTATTCATTTGTAGTGTATAGAAATAAAATAAAGGTGGAAAAAATAAATAATAATAATAAAAATTGGATTAATTTTACTCCCGAAGAAAAAGGAGATTATGAGATAGAGATTATTATTAAGGACAGATATTCTGATAAAGAATTTGATGCACATACTTTTGTTTACTTAAAAGCAAATGAGTATATACCAGGAGAAATCGATTATATAATGTTACCTTTAAAAAATAATTATGTAGTTGGAGATACCATAGAATTTGAATCAATAATTCAAAATACAAAAAGTGTCTTGGTTAAATATGTAACTAAAATTAATGGACATTTAGTTGAAGAAACTGAATTTATTAAAAATAAAAAATTAAGATTTGTTCCTAAAACTTCAGGAAAATATACAATAGAAGTGTATGCTAAAAATATAAAATGTATAGATGAATATGATTCTAAAAAAGAAGTTAGTTTATATATAAATGAAGCATCACCTGTTATAAATACAGAAATAATTATAAATAAAAAGAAGGTTAAAATTAATCATGAATTATCATTTGAAGTAAAGAGTACAGGTGGAAAAGATGTCTGCTATGAATTTTATTTAATGGAACATGGTAACTGGAATAAAGTTCAATCATATAGTAAGAAAAATTACTATAGCTTTATACCTTTTATTAAAGGAAAGTATAAGATTTTAGTATTATCTAAAAGTTATTATAAAAATACTAACTATGAAGATTATGCAGAAATATCTTTTAAGGTATTAGATTAAGATTTATAAACTTGTTACGAAAATAAATATAGTAGATTAATTTAAGTTTGTGATTTTAATAAAAGATTCTATTTAAACAAATCATTGATATATGAATAAGCAAAGTGGACTGAGTAATTGAACTTAGGAATGTTAGAATGAATATATCAACAATTATTTAAAATATAGCATAATAAAATTGGAGGGCAGTTATGAGTATAGACAATTTAAATTCATTTTCAAATGAATTAATGGCATTAACAGCAATTAATAATAGTGGTAATAGTAGTGATGATAAAAGTAATAGTGGAACTAATGGACTAGAATTTGCCTTAGTTATGCAAGCTTTAACAGATAAATCTAATGAATCAGCTAATGAATCAACTAAGGATTCTAGTGCATTAGAAGCAATGAAATCATTGGAAAATACAAATACAACACCTGGACAAAGATTAGATTATATGAAAATGGTTTTAAATGAGAATTTAACATCTAAATTAAATGGGTCTAGTACTACATCAACTGTCGATATAGATACTGATGATGAAAGTAAACAAAGAATATATAGAGCAGTAGAAGAAGCATCAAGAAAATATGGTGTAGATTCTAATTTGATTTTAGGAATAATAAAACAGGAATCTGATTTTAATCCTAAAGTAGTTTCAGGTGCGGGTGCTATGGGACTTATGCAACTTATGCCGGAAAATTGTGAAGAAGATGGAGTAAGTGATCCTTTTAATATAGAACAAAACATTAATGGTGGAGTTAAGCAATTAAAGGGATATATTGATAGGTATGATGGAAATGTAGAAATGGCTCTTATGGCATATAATGCAGGACCTGGAACAATGCAAAAAAGAGGAGTTAGCTCTGTTGAACATTTATATAAAATGCCTAAAGAAACTCAAAACTATATTCCAAAAGTAATGGGATATTATAAAAGTGGAATTTAGCATGAATCAATAAAAAATGAAGTTGTTTAGTAATAACTTCATTTTTTTATTGGCTCTATTTTAGTAAGAATTTTATATATGCCACTTTGCCTATTGCATATATAAATATATATTTAAAACATAATTTTTTATTTATATGAATATTTATTTTGACATATGTGATAATATACTATTGTGTAGAGAGACATATAAAATGATAGAGTGGAGTGAAGTAAATGGAGAGATTGGATAAAATAATTTCTAATTTAGGATATGGAAGCAGAAAAGAAGCTAAATTGTTAGCAAAAAAAGGATTAATTGAAGTAGATGGAAAGATAATTAAAGATAGTAGTGTAAATATAGATCCTGAAAAATCTATAGTTAAGATAAATGGAGAAGAGATATTTTATCGTAAATACATATATTTAATGATGAATAAACCAACAGGAGTAATATCAGCAACTCATGATTCAAAAGATGAAACTGTTATTGATTTGTTAGAATTAGATCATCAAATTTTTAATCCATTTCCAGTAGGAAGATTAGATAAAGATACTGTTGGATTATTGTTATTAACTAATGATGGGGACTTTAATCATAGAATGATATCACCTAAATGGCATGTTGATAAAGTTTATTATGCTAAAATAGATAAAGAAGTAAATGAAAAAGATCAAGAGGCATTTAAAAAAGGTGTAGTATTAGATGATGGATATAAATGCTTAGAAGCAAAATTAGATATTATATCTGCATCACCAGAAGGTTCAGAAGTTAGAATTACTATACAAGAAGGAAAATATCATCAAGTAAAAAGAATGTTTGAAGCACGTGATAAAAAAGTAGTATATCTAAAAAGAGAAGAATTTGGTAATTTAATTCTAGATGAAAGCTTAGAAGAAGGCGAATATAGAGAATTATCAGATGAAGAATTAGCTATTTTAAATAAAAATTAACGAACGTTAAAAGATTATGCAATAAAATAATTCATTTTAGACGCATGAGTAAATATTTTTCGTAAAATTACTTGCATTTTAATATAGAATGTCCTATAATAATTTTGCAAGGATAAATAAAAGGAATTATATAGCCCCCTTTTTATTTATTGCTTATTGCTTATTGCTAAAGCGCAACCTAGCCCCAAGGGTTGCGTTTTTTTTGTCTTAATTATGAAAATGTTTACTTTGGGGAAAAGTTGATTTAATATATAAAAAAACATAAAAATAGTACATTTTAATAGAGATTAATAAAAAATTAAATAGAAAAAAATAAGTGAAGGAATTAAGTCAT
>NZ_JAMQHY010000008.1:0-20200 GCF_023845705.1 Clostridium sp. ZBS15 | reverse complement strand
ATGACTTAATTCCTTCACTTTTATTTGTTTTTATATTTTAAAATAGGAGATAATAAAGAAGTATATAATTTTAAAGGAAATAATTAAATATAATTAATGTATATAAAGATTAAATTAACATATAAAGAGAAATATTATTAATACTTTCACTATGTTATAATATTTAGAGATTAAGAAAGGAGCAGATTAACTAAATGGAGTTAAAATCATTGCTTAATAAAGAACAATATGAAGGTGCAATTACCATAGATGGCCAATTGTTAATATTAGCTGGAGCTGGATCAGGAAAGACGAGAGTATTAACTTATAGAATGGCACATATGATAGAAAATATGGGCATAGCACCATATAATATATTAGCTATTACATTTACAAATAAGGCAGCAAAGGAAATGAAAGATAGAGTTATATCACTAATTGGTAGTAAAGCTGAAAATATGTGGATATCTACATTTCATTCAACTTGCGTTAGAATTTTAAGACGAGAAATAGATAAGATTGGTTACAATAGTAACTTTACAATATACGATACATCTGATCAAAAAGTATTAATAAAAGAATGCATGAAGCTTTTAAATATTAATGATAAAGATATATCTGATCAAGAGATACTAAGTAAAATTGGAAAAGCAAAAGATACTATGCAAACTGCTCAAAGTTTTATGAGACAAAATGAATCTAACTTTAGAGAAAAGAAAATTGCGGAAGCATATGAGATGTATCAAAGAAGACTAAAGGAAAATAATGCATTAGACTTTGATGACTTAATATTTAAAGCTGTTGAGCTTTTTAAATCTAATCCTGAAGTACTAGAATTTTATCAAAATAAATTTAAGTATATAATGGTAGACGAATATCAAGATACTAATGGTGCTCAATATGAATTAATTAAATTATTAGCATCAAAATATAAGAATATATGCGTTGTTGGTGATGATGATCAATGTTTAGTTGAAGGAACTTTAATATCTACCGAGGATAAAAAAGTTGAAATAGAAAAATTAACTTGCGAAGATAAAGTTAAAGTTGCATGTGGTAATGGAGGAATAGGATTATTATCAGTAAGTGACATAAGTAAAAAGAAGTATTGTGGAGAAGTTATAAAAATTACTACAAAGAGTAATAAGGTAATAAAAGCTACACCTAACCATATTTCATTTGGAAAAGTACTATTAGAAGAAGAGAATTACTATGTTTATTTAATGTATAAAAACGGTTTTGGATATAGAATAGGTCAAACATCTTCTGTAAGATCTAGAGATGAAAGAGAAGCTAGTGGTTTAGCAG
The DNA here is from genome assembly GCF_023845705.1 of Clostridium sp. ZBS15. Classification (NCBI taxonomy): domain Bacteria; kingdom Bacillati; phylum Bacillota; class Clostridia; order Eubacteriales; family Clostridiaceae; genus Clostridium; species Clostridium sp. ZBS15. Next base: position 18,913 of record NZ_JAMQHY010000008.1, on the reverse strand, counting down.
TTAGATTAAATGGAGAGCAAGCAGATAAAATATGGATAATAAAAGTTTGTAACTCAAAAGGTGATGCAACTTATTATGAACAATATTATTCTGTAAAATATGGAATACCAACTATTGTATTTAATTCACGAGGAAGAAATATAACAGTATCACAAGAACAAATAGAAAATATGTTTAATGACATTGATACAGTAAGTGCTGCTGAAAAACTAATGGATGATGAACATTTATATAAGGAATATCCACATCATTTAAGCAATGCAGTAATAAGAGGAAATTCAGTAAGAAAAAGAGTTAATGTGACTTTTTTTGGAGGAAAAAAATCGTTACAAAGAGGATTATATTCTCACAGAATAGGACTTAATTCCTCTGGTGATGAAACAAAGAATAAATTTATAGAAGCGGGTTTCAATGTTAAAAATGGTGAAAGAAATACATATAGAGTTGAGACTGAAAGAGCTTTATATGATGAAGCAGAAGAATTTGCAAGAAGTTTAAGTGAAGTTGAAGAAAATTTTGATATATTAAAAAAAGCTAAATTAACTGGAGAAAAAAGTTTTCTATTTATGCCACTTGGAAGTTTTAGAGAAGGTATGGCAATTGCAATAGAAAGTGATGGAGTAATAAAAGAAGATATCATAGTATCTGTTGAAAGCGAAGAATATGATGGATTTGTATATGATTTAAATATTGATAATGCTAGAAATTATATAGCAAATGATGTTGTAGTGCATAATTGTATCTATCAATGGAGAGGCGCAGATATTCAAAATATATTGGATTTTGAAAAAGATTATCCTAATGCTAAAGTAATTAAATTAGAACAAAATTATAGGTCTAAGAGTAATATATTAGATGCAGCAAATGTAGTAATTGTGAATAATGCAAATAGAAAAAGTAAAGTACTTAGAACAGAACAAGAAGCTGGAGATAAAATAAAGATATATAGGGCATTTTCGGATGGTGATGAAGGAGATTTTGTTAGTAAGCAAATTACAGAGATTAAATCTAAGGAAAATAAAGAGTATAAAGATTTTGCTATACTATACAGAACTAATGCTCAGTCACGTATATTTGAAGAAAGTTTAAGAAGAAGAGGAATCCCATATAAGATAATAGGGGGAACGAGATTCTACGATAGAAAAGAAATAAAGGATATTTTAGCATACCTTAAGGCTATAGTTAATCCAAGAGATGATGTTAGTTTAAAGAGAATAATAAATGTTCCTAAAAGAAGTATAGGTGATGCTACAGTATCAAAAATTCAAGAATTTGCAAATAGTTTCGAATTAGATATGTGGGATGCTTTAATGGAAGTTAGAACAATACCAACATTAACACCTAGAAATGCTAATAATATAGAAGTTTTTACAAATTTAATGGAAGAATTTATGTCACTGAGTGAAACAGCACCTATATCTGTATTAATTGAGTCAATACTTAAAGATACAGGATATTTAAAACAACTAGAGTCAACTAAAGAAATAGAAGATAAAAGTAGAATTGAGAATTTAAAAGAGCTTGTTTCAGATGCAGTTGATTTTGAAAAGAATAATGAAGATAAATCATTAGCTGCATATTTAGAAAAAGTATCATTAGTTCAAGACACAGATAAGATTGAAGAACAAGAGGATACAATAGTATTAATGACAGTTCATAGTGCAAAGGGTCTTGAATTTCCAGTTGTATTTATGGTTGGAATGGAAAATGGTATTTTCCCGGGAAATATGTCGTTTGAAAAAGAATCTGAGATGGAAGAATCAAGAAGGTTATGTTATGTAGGGATAACAAGAGCAAAAGAAACATTATTTATGACATCAGCTGAAGTTAGAAGAGTATTTGGTAGAACAGTAGCATATTCTCAGTCTGATTTTATTAATGAAATAAAACCAGAACTTAAGGAATATGTAAGTGGAAATAGAATAGGATCTGGAAATACCTCTAATGTTAAGGCTCAAAAAAACAATTCATATAATAATCCTCATAGTTTAAGAAGCACTATAATAAGAGATGTTTGCAAATCTACTGATACAATTAATAACAAAAATAGTGATTCAGAATATTTAAATGCTAACGAAATTACATTAGGTAGAAAAGTACAACATGAAAAATTTGGAGTTGGTACAATAGTTAGTGTTCAGAATTCTGGAGATGATAAAAAGTTAACTATTGCATTTGATAAACAAGGAGTTAAAAATTTAATGTTATCATTTGCTAAGTTAAAAGGAATTTAAAGTTAGATTAGCTTCATATAGAGTTTTAAATTTTATATGAAGTTGATATATATATATTAATTATAAAATTTCTTAATTTAGGAGATGGAGATAATAGTGGATAAAATAGAGAGAATAAAAGAACTTGTTGAAAATTTAAATAGGAATTCATATGATTATTATGTACTTGATAATCCATCTGTAAGTGATAAGGATTATGATAAACAATATGACGAACTTAGGGCGTTAGAGCAAGAAACAGACTTTGTACTACCATATTCACCTACATTAAGAATTGGTGATGTTGTTTTAGAAGGTTTTAATAAATATACACATAAAGGAAAGCTTTGGAGTTTAGATAAAGCTCAAAGCTTAGATGAAATAAAAGATTGGCATAATAGAAATGTGAAATTTGTTAATGAAATGAGAGCTAAAGGTGAGGACTTACCAGATTTAAAATATATAGCTACTAAAAAGTTTGATGGCTTAACAGTTAACTTAACTTATAATAAGGAAGGTTTGCTTGAAGTAAGTGCTACAAGAGGTAATGGTGAAATAGGAGAAAATGTAACATCTCAAGTAAAAACTATTAAATCTATACCACTAAAGCTTCAAGAAAATGATGATTTATTTGAAGTACATGGTGAAGCTATTATGACACAAGAAGCTTTTGAAAGATATAATGATAGTGCAAATGTTCCATTAAAAAACTTGAGAAATGGTGCGGCTGGAGCATTAAGAAATCTTAATGTAAAAGAAACTGCTAGAAGAGATTTGTCAGCATTTTTCTATGATGTTGGATATAAAGAAGGATATCAATTTAAAACTTATTTAGAAATGATGGAATTTATTAAAGAAAAAGGATTGCCTATTGATGATTATTTAAAAGTATGTACATCTATTGATGATATAAAGAAAGAAATAGAGTATATAGAAAAAATAAGATTTGATTTAAATTATGATATTGATGGTTTAGTATTAGCTATAGACGATATTAGAACAAGAGAATTATTAGGGTATACAGTTAAATTCCCTAAATGGGCCATAGCTTATAAATTTGAAGCTCAAGAAGCTACAACAAAACTTTTGGATGTTGAATGGAATGTTGGAAGAAGTGGAAGAATAGGTCCAACAGCAATATTAGATCCAGTAGAATTAGCAGGAGTAACTGTTAAAAGAGCAACTCTCAATAATATGGATGATATAAAAAGAAAAGGTGTAAGAATTGGAGCGGATGTATTTGTTAGAAGATCTAATGATGTTATACCAGAAATTATGGGAACAGTAGAGAATACATTAGAAAAATCTGAGGAAATAGTACCGCCAACTGAATGTCCAGCATGTGGTAGTCATGTAGTTTTAAATGGAGCGCATTATTTCTGTGAAAATACACTTTCTTGTAAACCACAATTGGTTAAAACTATAGTTCATTATGCTTCAAGAGATGCTATGAATATAGCAGGATTTTCAGAAAAAACAGCAGAACAATTATTTGAAAAATTAAATATTAAATCTATTTCAGATTTATATAAATTAAAAAAAGAAGATTTAATAGGCTTAGAAAAGTTTGGAGAAAAGAAAGCGGAAAACTTATTAAATGCAATTGAAAAAAGCAAAGACTGTAAGTTATATTCATTTATATATGCTTTAGGTATTCCTAATGTAGGAGTAAAAACAGCTAAGGATATTGTAAATAAATTTAAATCAATTGATGGATTGAAAAATGCTATGTTTGAAGACTTAGTATCAGTGCAAGATGTTGGTGATATAGTTGCACAGGATATAATTGAATTCTTTAAAGAAGAAAAAGTAATAAATACTATTGATGAATTATTAAATTTAGGAGTGAATCCTATATTTGATGAAGTTAAAATAGTGGAAAGTATTTTTAAAGATAAAACTGTAGTTGCTACTGGTACATTACAAAATTATTCTAGAACTGAGATAAAAACTAAGCTAGAAGGTTTAGGTGCTAAAGTTTCAGGTAGTGTAAGTAAAAAAACTGATTATGTAATTGCTGGAGAATCAGCAGGATCAAAATTAACTAAAGCAGAAGAATTAGGTGTTAAGGTTATTTCAGAAGAGGAATTTGAAAGAATGTTAGGAAGTGAAAGTTAATGAAGACACTAGTAAATTGGTTAACACTAATATGTGGCTTTATAACTAGTATTTTAATAGTATGCACTTTTTTAACTAGTTATCAATTTTGTTATATAGACCAAATTTTTAATTCATATTTACCTGTTCAACTAGGAATATGTATAACTATGTTAGTACTTACAGTAAGATTTTTACTTAATGAAACTGGAAGAAAAAGAATAGTGTATTCTGCTTTTAGTTTTACAATATCTGTTTCTTTAATATTTTTTATAGTTAATTTAGTAAAATAGAAGATTTTATGATAAAATTTAATGTATTGAATAAGATACTTATAATATATAAGACATTTTAATTTTAAATTGTCTTTACTTTGAAAGGGAGGTTAACTATGTCTGTTACTAAAAAAGATGTTGAATATGTTGCAGAACTTGCAAGATTAAGTTTTAATGAAGATGAAAAAGAAAGCTTAGCATCTGATTTAAATCAAATTTTAAATTATGTTGAAAAGCTTCAAGAGTTAGATACTGAAAAGGAAGATATAATAGTAAACCCTTATTATATTGAAAACAAATTTAGAGAAGATAAAATTACCCCTTCAATTAAATTAGAAGAGGTTTTAGAAAATGCGCCTGAAACATTAGAAGAATATGTTTTAGTTCCAACAATTATAAGAGAACAATAGAAGATTGGAGGGTGAAATATGGATTTTACAAATTATAAAGCTCATGAATTAAAGAACTTAATTTCTAAAAAAGAAGCTTCAGTAGAAGAAGTTACTAAAGCTCATTTAGAAAAAGTAAAAAATATAGATGATAAAGTAAATGCATTTTTATATGTTGCAGAAGAAGAAGCATTAAATGATGCGAAAGTATTGGATGAAAAGTTAAGTAAGGGTGAAGATATTGGAGTACTAGGGGGAGCACCTTTAGGAATTAAAGATAATATAAGCGTTAAGAACATGCAAAATACTTGTGCTTCTAAGATATTAGAAGGATATATATCACCATACGATGCTACAGTTTCTGAAAATGTAAAGTCACAAGGTGGAGTTATATTAGGTAAGTTAAATATGGATGAATTTGCAATGGGTTCATCAACTGAAAATTCTGCTTACAAGATAACTAGAAATCCTTGGGATTTAGATAGAGTACCAGGTGGATCATCAGGTGGTTCCGCTGCTGCTGTTGCTGCAAAAGAAATTCCTTTAGCATTAGGAACTGATACTGGTGGATCAGTAAGACAACCAGCATCTTTTTGTGGAATAGTTGGATTAAAACCTACATATGGAAGAGTTTCAAGAAGTGGAGTTGTAGCTTATGGTTCTACTTTAGATCAAGTTGGTACATTAGGAAGAGATGTTAAAGATTGTGCTTTATTAACTCAAGTAATATCAGGAGTTGATCATAGAGATTTTACTACAGCTAATATAAATGTACCTAATTATGAAGACTCTTTATCAGAAAATATTAAAGGAAAGAAAATAGCATTACCAAAGGAATTTTTCAAAGATGGATTAGATCCTAAGGTTCAAAAAGCTATATATGATGCATTAGAAGTATTCAAAGCTAATGGTGCAGAAATTACAGAAGTATCACTTCCATTAGCAGATTATGCTATATCAGCTTATTATTTATTAGCATGTGCAGAGGCATCATCAAATTTAGCTAGATTTGATGGAGTAAGATATGGACATAGAAGTGAAAGTGTTGAAGATGCAGTTGATGTATACTTTAAATCAAGAAGTGAAGCCTTTGGAAAAGAAGTTAAAAAGAGAATAATGCTTGGTACTTATGCATTATCAGCAGGATATTATGATGCATATTATAAGAAAGCATTAAAAGTTAGAAATCTTATAAAAGGTGAATTTGAAAATATATTCAAAGATTTTGATGCTATAATATCACCAACAGCACCAACTCCAGCTTATAAAATTGGAGAAAAAACAGAAAATGCATTAGAAATGTATTTAGGGGATATTTATACTGTTCCTGTAAATATAGCAGGTATTCCAGCAATATCACTTCCATGTGGAGTTACTGATGGTCTTCCAGTAGGACTTCAAATAATGGGTAATTATTTTAAAGAAGATACATTATTTAACCTTGCATATAGCTATGAGCAATCAACTAAATGGCATGAAATGCATCCAAATCTATAGGGGTAAGGAGTGAAGAAACAATGGAATTTGAATCAGTCATAGGATTAGAAGTTCATGCTGAACTTTTAACTAATACTAAAATATACTGTGGTTGTACAACAGAATTCGGAGGAAAACCTAATACTCATGTTTGTCCTGTATGTTTAGGTCTTCCAGGATCATTACCACAATTAAATAAAAGAGTTTTAGAGCTAGGAATAAAAGCAGGATTAGCTTTAAATTGTGAAATAACTAAAGTTGGGAGAATGGATAGAAAGAATTATTTCTACCCAGATTGTCCTAAGAATTATCAAATAACACAAGATGAATTACCAATATGTAGAAATGGATATATTGATATTGAACTTGAAAGTGGAGAAGTTAAGAGAATCGGAATAGAAAGAATTCATATAGAAGAAGATGCAGGTAAGTTACTACATACTAAAAGAGGTACACTAGTTGATTTTAATAGAGCAGGCGTTCCATTAATAGAAGTAGTATCTAAACCTGATATTAGAACTCCAGAAGAAGCTACACTATATCTTACAAAGCTTAGAAGCATATTAAGTTCTGCTGAAATATCAGATTGTAAGATGGAAGAAGGTTCTTTAAGATGTGATGGAAATATTTCTATTAGAGAAAAGGGAACAGAACCATTTGGTATAAGATCAGAAATTAAGAATATGAATTCATTTAAAGCATTAGAAAAGGCATTAAATTACGAATTTGACAGACAAGTTGAAGCTGTAACTAATGGAGAAGCTTTAAGTGTTGAAACTAGAAGATGGGATGAAACAAACAATAAAACTATAGTTATGAGAAGTAAGGAAGAAGCAAATGACTATAGATACTTCCCAGAAGGAGATCTAGTAACTTTAAATGTTTCTGATGAATGGATTGAAGAAATAAGAGCTACTATTCCAGAACTTCCATATCAAAAGGCAGATAGATTTGTAAAAGAATATGGTTTACCTAAATATGATGCACATGTATTAACGCTTACAGATTCAATGGCAGATTATTTTGATGAATGTGCTAAATTATCTGGAGATCCTAAAGCAGCATCAAATTGGATCATGGGAGATATCTCAAGACTTATGAAAGAAGAAAGTACTTGGGTAGAAGATTTAAAATTCTCTCCTAAAGATTTAGCAGAATTAATAGAAGTAATAAAAGACGGAACTATATCAAGTGCTATAGGTAAAAAAGTACTTGATGATATGTTTGCAGAAGGAAAATCACCAAAGACTATAATTGATGAAAAAGGCTTAAAACAAAACAATGATGAAGATGCTATTCGTCAATTAGTTAATAAAGTTCTTGATGAAAATCCTCAAGTTATTGAACAATACAAGAGTGGAAGAACTAGAATACTTGGATTTGCAGTTGGTCAAGTAATGAAAGAAACTAAAGGTCAAGCAAACCCAGGAATTGTTAACAAATTAGTTACTGAAGAAGTAGAGAAAAGATAGAAAAAACTATTAGAGGTAAAAAACCTACTATGAAATAAGATGTTTCATAGTAGGTTTTTCTTATTTTAATTCTTCGGATTTATCAAAACTAGATATATCATCATAGTCACTGTCTTCAGTAGTTTGATTTAAATCAAAATCATCTGTTGAATAATTTGGATTATCTTTTATGGATTCATTAAAATACATTTTATTAGATAATGCATTAAGCTTTTGACAGATCTTTTCTAATATATAGTTTTGATATCGTAATTGTTTATGTGATTTTATTGCTACTATAAATAACCATATTCCTATAAACATAAAAACGAACATGAATAGTATTGCAACTATTAGAAATGTAGCCGTTAAAAATTTCATTTTAAAAACCTCCAATAAAATATGGTAATATTATACCATAATAGAATATTTATTTTAAATATATATTTATGGTATAGTAGAACAAAAATGATAAAATATGTATTTAAAATATAATGCCCTATTTTAGCATAATATATGATATATGCATAAGTAAAGATGGATAGTGCAATAAAATTAATTATAAATATTAATGATTATAAATTAAATAAAATGTTAATAATTTAATTATGTATATTATAAGAGTAAGGAGGTTATTAACATTGAAAAAATACTTGTTACCTATATCCTTAATTTTTATCATAGGTGCTTTTTTATTAGGATTTATTCAGATTGATAATGTTTCATCAGATAAAAAAGGTGATGATATTATCAATTATGGAGTAGAAGATATACCGGATAATTTAAAGACTGTTACTAACTTATCTAAGCGAAATGAAGATATAATTTGTGCTGTTAGTAAAGGTTTAGTTTCAAAGGATATAGATAATAATATATTGCCCTCTTTAGCTAAAGAAATAATTAAAAGTGAAGATGGAATAGAATATGAATTTAAGATAGATGATAATATATATTGGAGTGATGGAAGCAAAATAACTTCAGGTGATGTAATTGTGTTTTTTAGAGAACTACTAAAAGAGGATGATGAAGAAAATATACATGCATTATTAGATGTTTATGGTGCTAGAGAATTTAAAGATGGGAAAACTACTTTTGAAAAAGGAGTTGCAATAAAATCTAAAGATAACAGTGTCATTATAAGACTTAATGCTAAAAATGATAAATTTTTAAGCGAATTAACTAAGCCACAATATAGATTAAGAAAGTACTTAGTTATGTGGGAAAATATTAAAAAGAATTATAATGAAGTGATTTATAGTGGAGATTATAAAATAACATCATTTATGGATGATAAAATAACATTAGAATCAAATAGCAATGATGGAAATAGAAGAGTTATAAATTTAATAAATGATAGTAATGTAGAATTGTCTATGGCATCATTTGAAATTGGAGAAAGAGATATTGTTATAAATCCACCGCAAAGCCAATTAAATAAGTTAAGTAATGATGGAAGTTTAATAACAATGCCCAAAGATACAGGTGTGTATTTATACATAAATGATAAAAATAATATTTCTTTACAAGGCAGAAGAGAAATATATAAGTATATATCAGAATCTATGGAAGATTATTCTTCTTCAAATGAAAAATCATTTGAGTTGGCTGAAGGTAGTTATTTTAGAGAAAATAAAGAAGACTTAACTAAATTACAAACAAGAAAAGTAATAAGTAACAAGGAAGAGGAGTGGTCTCCCCCAAAAGTACTTACTATATTATGTAGAGATAATAGCATTAACAGAGAGTTATGTAGGGTTATAGAAAAGTGGTTTGATGAAAACACAGATATATCCATAAAGTATAGTTTATTAAAAGAAGATGAATTTAATGATGAGGAATTACAAAAAAGATATGATATGATACTAATTAATAATGAAGCAAATATTTTAGATAAAGATAAATTTTATAAAAAATTTGTTAATTACATGAGTGATAGTGAAAAAGAAACTTTATTATCTAATAATTGCAATGATGATGTATATCTAAATTTAGAGAATAAGATTTTTGAAGAATATAAAATAGTGCCATTGATATTTTATAATGAAAACATAGCGTATTCTAAAAAAATATCAAATATTAAAATGGATGGTAATGGAAATATGGATTTTTCATCTATAAAATAGTTTATTATAGATTAAGGCTATATCACTGGTAATACATCAATGATATAGCCTTATATATTTTACAATACTGTATTAACTTTTTTTATTATTAGATTTGTCTTTAGAAGATTTTTTTGATTTAGCATCTGAATCAGATGTTGTTTTATTTAGATTAGTTGTTAATTTTGGAGAATCAGGAACTTTTAAATTTAAGTTTGTACTAACATCAACATCTTCTATTTCAATATTATTTAGTTCTGAATTATTTAATTCTGATGAATTAATGACTTCATTATTCACTACATCATTAATATCTGTTGTAGTTCTGCAGTCAGTTATATTTGTTTTAATTTTACTAAATCCCATTTCTTTTTCAATATCGTCTTTAAGAAAATATATAAATAGTAGAAAAGAAAACATGTTTTTATTTGAATCAAAAGATACTTTAGGTACTGTAAAACAATCTTTTTTTCTAGAATAACTTAAGTTTTTAACAAATATAGAAGCTAAGCCATTACTTTCTGGAGTAGGTAAGTTAGGCATTCTAAAATAAGTTTCATCTAGCATATCATCAGATTTTAAGCTTAAATTTTTATAGCGTTCTACTTCATCTAAAGTTGGAGCTTCAGGCCAACTTGTTAACAGATTATTATTCACATAAAGTTTTCTATATATGTTAGATATAATAGGTTTTAATTCTGATATTTTATCTTCTTCTTTTGAATAGATCATTAAAGATAACAAATAAAGATTAATTTCTAAGCAAGAATACTTAGTTTCTTTTTTATCTGTAAGTTTAATAAACATATTTTTATCATTATCATATAGACTTAATAATTTATCATTAATTTCTTTACTAGTTTCTTTAAAAGAAATTATATTTGTATGTTTGTAAGATTCCATTAAGCATATAGCTAATAAACAACAATTTTCTAATGAATTTACATAATAGTCCTTTATCATAAACCTATTTATCAAGAAATCACTTAAGTCTAATATTAGATCTTTAGCTGTAGAACTTTCTGAATACTTGTAAAAAATATTTAAGCATAATAAAATATTTAAGTTTTCTTCAAATGATAAGTCGTAAAGAGATTCTTTATAATCTCTTAATACACATAAAATTTCATTAGAAAATCTTTCATAATCATTACTGTCGACATCCGATTTATTATAAAAAGAATATAAGTAATAAGCTGCCATCATAAAAGCTTGGTCAGAGAATTTGAACTTATCATTTTTATCTATTAGATTAAAACCTTTAGAATTTCCATCCGACGTATTTTTTTTATCAACAAAAACTCCCTCATTATTTCGAAGGTTTTTTGAATAGAATTTTAGCTGTTGTTTTGCTATATATTTAAATGGCTTTTCGAAAGATATAATATTTCTATTATCTTTATCGTAATTAGAATAATAATCACTTAACTCTAATAGACACAAGGTCATTAAAGCATTTGTTGAAGGGTTTATTTCCTTTTTAAAAGTGGATTCGTCAAACCCATGTGAAGTTTTATTGTGTATAAACATAGGTGATGATTTCCTATATATACATATTAGTGGAGAAAAGTCATTTAATATGCTAATATCATTTGTAGAAGAAGATTTTTTTGAAACTCTAATAGGAATTAGAAGACCAGATTTTGAATTAAGAACAATAGTTTTTACTGATTCTTTTGATAAATAAAAAAGCTGACTACTAATTTCCTTTTGAGAAAGACTATTCATTCTAAAAAATGGCCCTATATATCTCAATTATATTCACCTCTCTAAAAATTCTCATACTATTAATTAATATGAGTTAAATTCAAAAATAGTGCATAAAATCTAAATAAAAGGTGAAATTTTTTAATAAAGGTATTAAAGAGGTCTTTAAATCAATCTATTATTTATATATGTTAATATTAATAAATTAAGTAAAAATATATACAATATAAAATATAATAAATTTTGAAATATATGTGTTTGGAGTGTGATTTCGTTGAGAATTGATGGAAGAAAAAATGATCAAATAAGACATGTTAAAGTGACAAGACATTATACAAAGTATGCAGAAGGTTCAGTGTATATAGAAGTAGGCGATACAAAAGTTTTATGTAATGTTTCTATTGAAGACAAAGTTCCACCATTTATGAAGGGAACAGGATCAGGATGGATTACAGCAGAATATAATATGCTTCCAAGATCAACAGAAACGAGAAAGATAAGAGATATTGCAAGATTAAAAATAGATGGAAGAACAATGGAGATACAAAGGCTTATAGGAAGAGCATTAAGATCTGTTGTAGATTTAAAAGCTTTAGGAGAAAAGACATTATGGATTGATTGTGATGTTATTCAAGCTGATGGTGGTACGAGAACTACAGCTATCTCAGGAGCATTTATAGCATTAGTTGATGCTGTCAATAAATTGCATAAAATAAAACCTTTTAAGGTATATCCTATTAGAAGTTTTGTTGCAGCAGTAAGTGTTGGTATAGTTAATGATGAGAAAATATTAGATTTATGTTATCAAGAAGATTCAAAAGCAAAAGTAGATATGAATATAATTATGACTGATGAAGGTAGCTTTGTTGAAGTTCAAGGTACTGGAGAAGAGAGTCCATATACTAGAAATGAGTTAAATGAGTTATTGGATTTAGGAGAAAAGGGAATAAAACAAATGATTAATGTTCAAAAAGAATCATTAAAGATGGAATCTCTTTGGATTGGTACTGGAGGAAATAATTAGATTATGAAAAAACTTATTTTAGCTAGTAATAATGTAAAAAAAATAAAAGAAATGAAAGAATTATTAAAGGATCTAAATATTGAAATAAAATCTTTAAATGAAGAAAATATAGATATAGATGTAGAAGAAGATGGTAGTACATTTGAAGAAAATGCAAAGAAAAAGGCTAAAGAAATATATAATTTATTAAAATCAAGATATGAAAAGGACTTTTTAATTTTAAGCGATGATTCTGGATTGCAGGTTGATTACTTAAAGGGTGCACCAGGAATATACTCAGCTAGGTATGCAGGAGAGCATGGTAATGATAAAAAGAATAATGAAAAATTATTATTAGAATTATCAAATGTTCCTACTAATAAAAGGACCGCCAAATTTGTGTGTCAAATAGCTATGTTTGATGAATACGGAAAGTATTATTCAATAACTGGAGATGTAAATGGATATATTTTAGAAAAGCCACAGGGAGATGATGGCTTTGGATATGATCCTTTATTTTTCTATGGTCCATTAAATAAAACTTTTGCAGAGTTAACTCTAGAAGAAAAGAATGATATAAGTCATAGAGGAATAGCTTTAAAAAAATTAAAAGGCACAATATTAAATCTGATAAGCGAATAGGGGAGCAAATCATGTTAATTGCAGTAATAAGTGATACTCATAGAATGAGCAATTATATAAAAATAGCTAGTGAATATATAAAAGATGCTGATATTGCTATACATTTAGGAGATAATGTTGAAGATGCAGAAGAAATATCAAAAGAATTTAATGGTGAGATTTATATTGTAAGTGGAAATTGTGATTATAAAGATAAATATCCTAAAGAAGGAATTATAGAGATAGAGGGTATTAGAATATTTTTTACTCATGGTGATTTATATGGCGTTAAATATGGTTTTAATAATATTTATTATAAATCAAAAGAGCTAAAAGCAGATATAGCTCTTTTTGGACATACACATATTTCAATGATAGAAAAGTATGATGATGTAATATTGATGAATCCAGGTAGTTTATCATTACCAAGAAATAGGGGGAGACATATAGGGTTTATAGAAATAAAAAAAGGACTAGAACCCAGTGTTTATCTAAAAGAAATTAATATATAGAATAAAATGTAAGAGATGATTTTAGGTATAGATATAAAAAAATATAATAATTTTTCAAAAAAAGTATTGACGAATTAATTTGTATATTGTAGAATAGTCATTGTCGTCAGGAGATAACAACAATGACTCCGGGGTGTGGCGCAGATGGGAGCGCGCGTGGTTTGGGACCATGAGGTCGCAGGTTCGATCCCTGTCACCCCGACCAAGTTAAAATGTAATATTGCGGGTGTAGCTCAATGGTAGAGCCCTAGCCTTCCAAGCTAGTTACGTGAGTTCGATTCTCATCACCCGCTCCATTAACATTAATAACTAATAATCCTTGATGAATGTTAAAAGTAATTTAAACATGAGAATGAAAAAGTTACTTGACATAACTTAGAGAATAATTTATAATGATAAAGGTTCTTGGGTTAAAAGCTTAAAGCGATTTTTGAAAATTCAAAAAAGAGTTTTTAAAAAACTTGACAGAATAAACCTTATGAATTAAAATGATAAACGTTGTAACAAGAGATACAAAAAACAAAATATGCGTCTTTAGCTCAGCTGGATAGAGCAACGCCCTTCTAAGGCGTGGGCCAGGGGTTCGAATCCCTTAAGACGCACCATTATCTCGGGGTGTGGCGCAGATGGGAGCGCGCGTGGTTTGGGACCATGAGGTCGCAGGTTCGATCCCTGTCACCCCGACCAATTACAACAAAAAAAATAAATATGCGGGTGTAGCTCAATGGTAGAGCCCTAGCCTTCCAAGCTAGTTACGTGAGTTCGATTCTCATCACCCGCTCCATTAAAACAAAATATGCGTCTTTAGCTCAGCTGGATAGAGCAACGCCCTTCTAAGGCGTGGGCCAGGGGTTCGAATCCCTTAAGACGCACCATTATGGTGGACGTAGTTCAGTTGGTAGAGCGCCAGTTTGTGGCACTGGTTGTCGTGGGTTCGAATCCCATCGTTCACCCCATATTGGGATGTCGCCAAGCGGTAAGGCAATGGACTTTGACTCCATTATGCGTAGGTTCGAATCCTGCCATCCCAGCCAATTACTTTATTTAATAAAGTAAGTAAATTAATTACGAAGCTTAATAAGGTTTACTACAAGGAAACAATGAATTTATGAAATGAGTAGTACTTATGTACAGGAATGAATAAATTTTGTAGTTGACGAAGTAATAAAGATTAATAAGCGAGTAAAAAATGTGGTTCACTAGCTCAGTCGGTAGAGCACATGACTTTTAATCATGGTGTCCCGGGTTCGATTCCCGGGTGAGCCACCAAAAAAATGCAGATGTGGCGGAATTGGCAGACGCACTAGACTTAGGATCTAGCGCTTTACGGCGTGGGGGTTCGACTCCCTTCATCTGCACCAAATAAGCAGAAGTGACTCAATGGTAGAGTGCCACCTTGCCAAGGTGGATGTTGCGGGTTCGAGTCCCGTCTTCTGCTCCAAAAAAACTAAATATGCGGGTGTAGCTCAATGGTAGAGCCCTAGCCTTCCAAGCTAGTTACGTGAGTTCGATTCTCATCACCCGCTCCATTAAAAAATATGCGTTATTAGCTCAGTTGGTAGAGCACCTGACTCTTAATCAGGGTGTCCCGGGTTCGATCCCCTGATAACGCACCAAATAAATGGTGAATGTAGTTCAGTTGGTAGAGCGCCAGTTTGTGGCACTGGTTGTCGTGGGTTCAAGTCCCATCGTTCACCCCATGTAATGGGATGTCGCCAAGCGGTAAGGCAATGGACTTTGACTCCATTATGCGTAGGTTCGAATCCTGCCATCCCAGCCAATTACTTTTACTAAAATTAAGTAAGTAAATTAATTACGAAGCTTAGTAAGGTTTACTACGAGGAAACAATGAATTTATGAAATGAGTAGTACTTATGTACGGGAATGAATAAATTTTGTAGTTGACGAAGTAATAAAGATTAATAAGCGAGTAAAAAATATGGTTCACTAGCTCAGTCGGTAGAGCACATGACTTTTAATCATGGTGTCCCGGGTTCGATTCCCGGGTGAGCCACCAAAAAATGCAGATGTGGCGGAATTGGCAGACGCACTAGACTTAGGATCTAGCGCTTTACGGCGTGGGGGTTCGACTCCCTTCATCTGCACCAAATAAGCAGAAGTGACTCAATGGTAGAGTGCCACCTTGCCAAGGTGGATGTTGCGGGTTCGAGTCCCGTCTTCTGCTCCAAAAAAATTAAATATGCGGGTGTAGCTCAATGGTAGAGCCCTAGCCTTCCAAGCTAGTTACGTGAGTTCGATTCTCATCACCCGCTCCATTAAAACAACTGATGTCAGTTGTTTTTTTATTCTTTGAGAAATTATGTTATTCTTACATTACCTCTTAAAAGGGTACATGGTTAAAAAAATCGACAGCTTCAAAGTAGCCTTAGCGATTTTTTATATTATATTTATACATCTATAGCTCAGCTGGATAGAGCGTTGGACTTCGAATCCAAGCGTCGCAGGTTCGAATCCTGTTAGATGTACCATAAACATAGTGATACCAATAGTTTATAGACAGTATAAACTATTGGTATTTTTTTGTTGTCTTCTTATATTTTTAGTGCAATATTTGAATATTGTTTCATATTAACTAAAACTTTATAGTGTTATATGTATTATTTATTAGTTAATGTTAAATAATATTACAAGTAGATTTTAAATTGCATATAAAAATGTTTATATAAGAGGAGACTATAAATAATGAGAAAGTTATCAAATAAAATACTATATAGATTTTTAGTAATGTTTTTAACTATATTATTATTTTTTAATAATTATTATACCTATGCTTATGCATATAGTATATATAAAGTAAATAGCAAGAGTGAAGTAAGATTAGAAGATGATTTTTATAATTACATAAATGATGATTGGCTAAGTAAAGCCAAATTACCTAAAGGTTATACAACCTATAGTTCTTTTGAAGAAGCAAATATAAAAGTAAAACAAGATTTAAAGAACATTATAAATGATATAAGAAGCAATAAAAATAAGTACCAAGATAGTAGTGAAGAAATAAAGATTCTAAATTTATATGATAATTATTTAGATGAAAATAATAAAAAAACAGAAGGAATAAAAATATTAAGAAATTATATAGAAAATATACATAATATAAAGACACTAGATGATTTTAGAAATTATTTAGCAGATTTAAATGCATTCTCTACGCAATCTATAATTAATATAGGAGTAGGAGCTGATTTGAAAAATAGCACTGTTAATATTCTTTATATAGGTGAAAGTGATCTTGGATTAAACAACTCAGAATATTATATAGAAAGAAATGATTTAAATAAAAAAATAGAAACTGAATATAAGAAATATATATCGAAATTATACAAGTTGATTGGAGAATCTAGAAACAATGCTAATAAGAAAGCAGATAGATTCTATGAAATAGAAAAAAATTTAGCTAAAAATATTCCTACTATAAAACAAAATGCAGAAGATTTAGATACAATAAAGAAATCTTACAATATATATTCAGTAAAAGAATTAGATGAATTAGCATCTAATATTAAATTTAATGAAATATTTAAGAAGTTAAATATAGCTGATCCAAATAAAATAGTTGTAAATAATCCACAGTATATCAAACAATTAAATAAATTGATGATTGAAAATAATATTGAAGATATAAAATTATTTTTAGAAACTAATATACTTATGAAAAGTTCAGATTACTTATCAAAAGATTTCAGAGATGCCAGTGATGGTTTAAGTAAAACAATTTATGGAATAAAGGATAAAATAAGTGATGAAGAAAAAGCAATTAACTTAGTTAATTCAGTTTTAAGTGAGCCCTTAGGAAAAATATATGTAAAAAAACATTTTAGTGAAGATTCAAAGAAAGAGGTAGAAACATTAACTTCTGAAATAATAGATAATTTTAAATATAGAATAAATAATTTAGAGTGGATGAGTGAAATTACAAAAGAAAAAGCAGTAAAAAAACTCAATAATATTAATGTTAAGATAGGATATCCAGATGTGTGGAGAGATTATGCACAATTAACAATAAAAAGTCACAATAATTGTGGATGTTTATTAGAAAACGTATTAAATGTATATAGTTTTCAATTAAAAGAAGAACTATCATTGTTAAATAAAGAAGTAGAAGGTAATTCGTGGGAAATGTCACCTCAAACAGTTAATGCATACTATAATCCAACTAAAAATGAAATAGTATTTCCAGCAGCAATACTTCAGAAGCCATTTTATGATATGAAAAATAATAAAGTAGAAAATTTAGGGGGGATTGGAGCAGTTATTGGTCATGAGTTAACTCATGCATTTGATAATACTGGTTCTAAATTTGATGAATGTGGAAATTTAAATAATTGGTGGACAGATAAAGATTACAAAGAATTTAATATTAGAAGCAAGAAAGTAATGGATTATTACTCACATATCCAAATTAACAGTGGGGAATTTGTTGATGGAAAACTTACATCAGGTGAAAATATAAGCGATTTAGGTGGAGTTGCATGCATAATAGATATAGCTAATAACATTAATAATGTTAATTTAAAGGAGCTATTTAAAAATTACGCAATTATTTGGAGGGGAATTAATACTAAAGAAATGGAATCCTATCTTTTGAAAAATGATGTACATTCCCCTAAAAAGGTAAGAGTTAATATTGTATTAAGTCAATTTGAAGAATTTTATAATGTTTATGGCATAAAACAAGGCGATGATATGTATGTATCTCCAGAAAATAGAATAAAAGTATGGTAGTAAGTTAATAATATGGTAAAAACATAGCCTAGTGTATCCGCATATGGATAATTAAGAAAAATAAAACAAATAATAATAAATTAAAGATATTCTCTAATATCAGATAATTACATATATATTTACATTATCTGATATGATAGAATAAATCTCGTCGCTGAGGTGACAACAAACAACACTCAAAATAATGTTTAAACAAAAACATTAAAAAAAGTGTTGACACAAATTGAGATAAATGATAATATTAAGAAGTCGCTTAAGTGCGACAGATTAAAACAAAAGTTGACAATAAAGTCAACAAAAAGAAAATTTGGTCTTTGAAAA
>NZ_JAMQHY010000078.1:3784-7149 GCF_023845705.1 Clostridium sp. ZBS15 | reverse complement strand
ATCATTCATGAAGTTTTTAAAGTCTATTTTGACTATTTTTAAACCTTGAGTGTTAATCACTCTAGGTTTTTTTTATTCTTTAGGAATTTATTTTATTAAAAAATTTGTGGATAACTTATAGAATACTGTATTTTAGAAGTATGATGAGTACATCTTTATGAAATTATGTTATTTAAGAAATTATTAATAATCGAAATTATAAATTAGAAAAAATTAAAAAATTTTCCATAAGGAATAACAATGGCAGTATAATTGGTTGTTAGATTTGAAATGTGATAATAGTATTAAATTTTTTTCATATATTATTAAAAGGATATAGTATTAATACTTAAAGCTTTATTTAAGTAAATGTTAGTTAATTCATTATAATAAATTTATATATCTATGATAAAATAGTGAATATAGCCTATAAATTAAACGAAGATTTATAATATAATTATTTAATTCAAAATAATAACCTAAACAAAGGAAGTGAGAAAATATGAATATATTATTAGGGATAGGCATGATAGTTTTAATATTAAATATAATTTTTTCATTATCATTGATATTTATAGAAAGAAAGGATCCAACAACAACATGGGCATGGCTTTTAATACTAATTATTCTACCGGGATTTGGATTTATATTATATATTTTGTTAGGACAAAACTTAAGTAGGCAAAAGATTTTTAAAGAAAAAAAACAAATTGATGAAATAAAGAGAAGAAATTTAAGTAGTAGATATGGTAATAAGAGTAATTGCCATGATGGTGGAGATAAATTTTTTGATTTAAGAAAAATGAATTATAATCATTCAGGTTGTCAATATACAACTAACAATGATCTTGAAGTATATGTTAATGGAGAGGATAAATTTAGACAATTAATTAAAGATATAAAGAATGCAAAAGAATATATACATATAGAATATTATATTTTTCGTAATGATTGTTTAGGAAAAGAAATAATAGCAGAATTAACAAAAAAAGCAGAAAGTGGAGTTGAAGTAAGACTTTTAGCAGATAGTATGGGTTCATATACTTTAACAAAAGGTGCATTAAAGAATTATTTAAAATCAGGAGGAAAATTTGCAATATTTTTCCCGGGAATTTTACCACATATAAATACGCGTATAAATTATAGAAATCATAGAAAAATAGTTGTAATAGATGGGAAATATGGATATGTTGGAGGATTTAATGTTGGTAAGGAATATATAAATAAAGATCCTAAGGTTGGATTTTGGAGAGATACCCACATTAGAATAAAAGGTGGAGCAGTAAATGATTTAAATGAAAGATTTTTATTAGATTGGTGCTATGCATCAGAAGAAGAAATACGTGATTATAATAAATATTTATCAGATACAAATGAAGAAATAGGGGATGTGGGAATACAAATAGTTACAAGTGGTCCAGATCATGAAGAAGAATATATTAGAAACGCATATATTAAGCTTATAAATAATGCTAAAAATAATTTATATTTAGAGACACCTTATTTAGTTCCAGATTTGCCTATATTAGAGGCGTTAAAAATATCTGCGTTGTCAGGTGTTGATGTAAGAATAATAATTCCAGGAAATCCAGATCACTTTTTTATGCAATGGGCAGCTAGTTCTTATATAGGTGAACTATTAAATTCTGGAATAAAAATATATTATTATAAAAATGGATTTATTCATGCTAAGGCTATGGTTGCAGATAGTACTGTAGTATCTATAGGAACAGCTAATATGGATATAAGAAGTTTCAAATTAAATTTTGAAGTTAATGCTTTTATCTTTGATGATAGAGTAGCTGTTGATTATGAAAAACAATTCATGAAGGATATTGAATTCTCTGAGGAAATAACAATAGAATCTCATTCTAATAGAAGTACATCTATTAAGATAAAAGAATCTTTAGCAAGACTAGTTTCACCAATATTATAATTGAATTATCAAAAAAACTAATAAAAAATAAAAAAGTATCAAAAAATATTGACAAAAAATTCTAAGTTGTTATACTAAAAATATAATAATTTATTTGATTAATATATCAAGATGATTAAATTTTATTTAATGGGAGGGCACTATGGAAAAGAATATAGTTAAAATATTTATTGCAAAATTTTATAACTTTTTTTATTTTATGTTCTGGGGCTTTTATTTTAGCGCTAGCTATTTATTTTGCAAAAAATTAAATAATTTAACTTTAATGAGTGCTCAAAAATTATAAGAATTTTTTAGATGTTTATTATGTGAATACATTATAGAGCTCATTAATATGTGGGCTCTATTTTTTTTATATAAAATTAAGGGGGCAAAAAATATGATAGTAATATTAAAACAAAAAGTTAAACAAGAAAAAATAGAAAAATTAACTTTAATTTTAGAAAATCAAGGTGTTAAAGTAAACCCTGTTATAGGAACTGACATTAGCATTTTAGGTTTAGTAGGGGATACGAGTAAAATTGATAAAGAACAAATTGAGGCTAATGAAATAGTTGAAAAAGTTATGCATGTACAAGAACCTTTTAAAAAGGCAAATAGGATGTTTCATCCAGAATCAACAATAATTGATGTGAATGGACAAAAAATAGGCGGAAATAAAATAGCTATGATTGCAGGACCATGTTCAGTTGAAAGCGAAGAACAAATAACGCAAATAGCTAAAGATGTTAAAAAAATAGGGGCAAACTTTTTAAGAGGTGGAGCATTTAAACCTAGAACTTCACCATATGCATTCCAAGGATTAAAGTATGAAGGTTTAGAACTTTTAAAAAAAGCAAAAGCAAATACAGGATTACCTATAGTTACGGAAATTATGTCACCATATGATATAGAATTTTTTAATGATAATGTTGATGTTATACAAGTTGGAGCAAGAAATATGCAAAACTTTGATTTACTTAAAGAATTGGGAGGATTAAATAAACCAATACTTTTAAAAAGGGGATTATCAGCAACTCTTGAAGAGCTGTTAATGAGTGCTGAATATATAATGGCAGGTGGTAATGAAAATGTAATTCTTTGTGAAAGAGGAATTAGAACATTTGAGACATATACCAGAAATACATTAGATTTAAGTGCAGTTCCAGCTCTTAAAAAATTAAGTCATTTACCAGTTATTATTGATCCAAGTCATGCTACAGGGAAGTATTGGATGGTAGAACCACTAGCTAAAGCTGCAATTGCAATTGGTGCAGATGGACTTATAATAGAAGTCCATAATGATCCAGCAAATGCTTTGTGTGATGGACCACAATCAATAAAACCAAGTAAGTATGCAAAACTTTTTGAAGAATTAAAAGTTATTGCAAAAGCAGTAGGTAGAGAAATATAGTTTAAATAAAGCTAAATTTATATATGTATAAGTAAAGGTGGACTGAGTAATTGAACT
>NZ_JAMQHY010000078.1:0-3727 GCF_023845705.1 Clostridium sp. ZBS15 | reverse complement strand
TCCAATTACAATGCCACTTTACCTATTACATATATAAATTAATATATTTAAACATAAGAGATGAATTAAGAAACTCTAAAAATCAAATTCCAATGTCATTTCGCAATTATATTATAATAGCAATCTAATATATTAAAGTATAAATCTTAGATCAAAATATGAAAGAGGAGTATTAAAATGAGGGAGTTAGTTGTAGATTTAAAGGAAAAAAGTTATTCAATAATAATTAAAAAGGGATTAATTAATGAACTTAGTAATGAAATAAATAAGGTTTATAAAGGGAAAAAGATTTTTGTATTAACTGATGAAAATGTAAATTATCACTACGGAGATAAGGTTAAAGACTCGTTAATTAATCATGGCTATGATGTTAAGACAATGGTATTAAAACCTGGAGAGGAAACTAAGTCTTTTAATACTCTTCCTAATATATATAATGAATTTTTAGATTTTAAATTAACTAGAAGTGATTTAATTATTACACTTGGAGGAGGAGTTATAGGAGATCTTGGAGGATTTGCAGCATCTACATTTTTGAGAGGAATTGATTTTATTCAAGTACCTACCTCATTACTTGCTCAAGTTGATAGTAGTGTTGGAGGAAAAGTTGCTGTAGATTTAGATAGGGGAAAGAATTTGGTAGGAAGTTTTTATCATCCTAAAGTGGTTTTAATTGATCCAGATGTTTTAATTACATTAGAAGATAAATTTTTTAAAGATGGAATGGCTGAAGTAATAAAATATGGATGTATAAAAGATAAAGAATTCTTTCATAAGTTAAAAGAGTTTAAAAATAAAGATGAAGTTATGGATAATATAGAAGATATAATTTATATATGCTGTAATATTAAAAGAATAGTTGTTGAAAATGATGAAAAAGATAAAGGCGAGAGGATGTTATTAAATTTTGGTCATACATTGGGTCATGCAATAGAGGCATACTATAATTTTAATAAATATACTCATGGTGAAGCCGTAGGAATTGGAATGTATAAAATAACTAAAATGTCTGAAGAAAAAGACCTTACACCAAAGGGAATTTCAGATGAGATAAGAGATATATTAGTTCAATATTCACTTCCTCATGATATAGATATTGAAAATTTAGATGAAATATTAGAAACAATTTCTTTAGACAAAAAAAATATTAATAATGCTTTAAAGATAGTATTACTTGAGAGTATTGGAAAATCATTTTTAAAAAATAGCAATATAGATTTCTTTAAGTAAATTTTACATTTTTGAAATTATATTTTTAAGTTTAAATTTATATTAAAAAGTAAATAGAATTTCAATTAATATATTAATATTAAATAACTAAAAAGGGGGACACAAATGGGAATTTTTAAAATTTATCCTGGCAAATTAAAAGGAGAAGTTAAAATTCCACCATCTAAAAGTATGGCACATAGAGGTGTTATCTGTGCAGCTTTGGGAGATGGAATAAGTAAAATAAGAAATATTAATTATTCAGATGATATTATAGCAACTATTGATGCAATGCGCTCATTAGGGGCTATAATAACAAAGGAAAATGATTATCTTCATGTTGTTGGAATAAAATCTGAAAAGTGTAAAAAAAATATAGAATTGAATAGAACGATAGATTGTAATGAATCAGGTTCTACATTGAGATTTTTGGTTCCAATTTCTTGTGTTTTTGAAGGCAGTAATAGATTTATAGGAAGAGGAAATTTAGGTAAAAGACCTTTAGATACATATTATGAAATCTTTGAGAATCAAGGAATTAAGTATTCATATAAGAAAGGAAAACTTGATTTAAGGACTGAAGGTGTATTAAAAGCAGGAGAGTTTAAACTAAGAGGAGATATAAGTTCTCAATTTATTAGTGGCCTTCTATTTACACTTCCTCTTTTAGATGGAGATTCAAAAATAATAATAACAACTGAGTTAGAATCTAAGGGATATATTGACTTAACATTAAGTGCTATGAGTGATTTTGGAATTGAAATTATAAATAATAATTATAGAGAATTTACAATTAAAGGAAATCAAATTTATAAAAGTAGAGATTATAGAATAGAAGGGGATTATTCTCAAGCAGCATTTTTTTTAGTTGCTGATGCACTTAATAGTGAAGTATTTATAAATGATTTGAAATTAGAATCTCTTCAAGGAGACAAGGAAGTTATAGAAATACTTGAAAGAATGAATGTGAAAATAAAAAATATTAATGATAGTATTTTAGGAATTCCAAGAGAAAATTTAAATGCAACTATTGTTGATGGTTCTCAATGTCCAGATATAATTCCTGTTATTTCTTTGGCAGCTAGTCTTTGCACGGGTAGAACTGAAATAATAAATGTAGGAAGATTAAGAATTAAAGAATGTGATAGATTAAATGCAGTTGCAAGTGAACTAAATAAATTAGGGGCAAATATAATTGAAAAAGAAGACCGTTTAATAATTGATGGAGTTAAAACTTTAAATGGTGGAGTAAAAGTTTGGAGTCATAAAGACCATAGAATTGCTATGATGCTTGCAATAGCTTCTATAGTTTGCAAAGAACCAATTATCTTAGAAGATTATGAATGTGTTTCAAAATCTTATCCAGAGTTTTTTGATGACTTTAAAGCATTAGGAGGAAACTTTCATGAGTGGAATTTGGGGAAATAAATTAAAGATTTCTATATTTGGTGAATCACATGGAAATGCAATAGGTATAACTGTGGATGGACTTCCATGTGGATTTGAAATTAATATGGAAGATATCTTAAGAGAAATGTCTAGAAGAGCTCCAGGGAAAAGTAAACTTTCTACAACTAGAAAGGAAGGCGACATTCCAGAAATACTTAGTGGGGTTTTTGAAGGGAAAACTACAGGTGCTCCTTTATGCGCAATGATTAGAAATAGCGATATGCATTCAAAAGATTATAGTGAATTAAAAGATTTAATGAGACCAGGTCATGCAGATTATAGCGGTAAAATTAGATATCAGGGCTATAATGACTATAGAGGTGGAGGACATTTTTCAGGAAGAATAACAGCACCATTAGTTTTTGCAGGTGCAATATGTAAACAAATATTAGAAAGTAAAAATGTATATGTAGGTACTCATGTTAAAAGAATAGGAAATGTTGAAGATAAGGACTTTAGTAAAATAAATTTAACTAAAGACCTTATGGAAAATTTAAGAAGTGAAGAACTGCCAGTTTTAATAAAAGAAAATAAAGAAAAGATGAAAAATGAAATACTTGAGGCTAAAAAAGATGGTGATTCTATAGGTGGAATTATAGAATGTGGAATTATTGGAGTAAAAGCAGGTGTTGGAAATCCATTTTTTGATTCTATAGAATCTACATTGGCACATTTATTATTTTCTGTACCTGCAGTAAAAGGTGTTGAGTTTGGAAAAGGGTTTGAAATGAGCAAACTTAGAGGTTCTGAATGTAATGATGAATATTATTATGATGGAGATGAAGTAAAAACATATAGTAATAATAATGGTGGTATTTTAGGTGGAATATCTAATGGAATGCCAATATTATTCAAGGTTGTTATAAAACCAACTCCATCTATATCTAAAGAGCAGAAAAGCATAAATATAAGCGAGAAAAAAAATGGTGTTATTACAGTTAAGGGAAGGCATGATCCATGTATAATCCAAAGGGCTGTACCAGTAATTGAAAGTGTTGCTGCAATTGGATTACTTGATTTGATGCTTTAAATATAAGGCTATGTTTTAACAGAGTGTTGATATATGCAT
>NZ_JAMQHY010000077.1:0-981 GCF_023845705.1 Clostridium sp. ZBS15 | reverse complement strand
TTCTTAGTTTCCACTTCAAAACCACCCCCAATTACATCAACAACTTTAACTCCACCATCTCCATTCACTATATTTTTTATTATTTTTTCTACTTACTGCCAAAAGTTCTCTACAACCACCTTTTAACTGATGGAATTCTAAATACAACAAAGCTAATACATCTCAATTAATGTATTAGCTTTATATTTATTGTAATGTTACCTTACCTTTTCATTTATCTTCTTATTCTAAATATATACTTAATTATTCTCCTCTTAATAATTCTCTATTTTTTATAAGCTGTTTATTATATTTTATTTCTTTTTCATCTTCATATCCTTTAAAATAAACTTTACTAATATCCTCTCTATTAAAAGCATAATTAGTATCTATATTAATATTTCCTTCTGGATATATACACCCTGCATAATCATATACAATATTAGAATCTTTACCTTTAATGCTTGCGACTCTACCCATTATCATTAATTTTTTATTACTTCCTTCAACTGTAATTATTGAACCTAGTGGTAATAGTTCATTCTTATTATTAGCTATGTTTTCTACTTCACATTTAGTGTCTATATTTTTCTCATTGCTTTTTAAATTATCATTATTAGTTGTTTTTATGCCCTTCACTTTATTTCTATAATCTATTAACTCCCTATTATACTCTACTTCATCTGTATCTTCATAACCTTTAAAATAAACTTTTTCTATTTGATCTGTATTAAATACATAACTGTCATCATCACTCATAAATCCTCTAGGATATGCGCATCCAGAATAATCCCATCTTTTTTCATTTGAGTCAGATGCTATCCTTTGCATTCTACCTGTTATCACCAATTCTCTATTTGAATTTTTTAATAACACTACTGTTCCTAAAGGTAAAACTTCATCTTTATCAATTTCTATTTCACTTTGTTCATTACTAATTATATTTTTTTCATCCTCTTCATTAAGATTTCCAATATTCACCTTGAACCTACATCCATTTAT
>NZ_JAMQHY010000076.1:0-13762 GCF_023845705.1 Clostridium sp. ZBS15 | reverse complement strand
TTTTAGTATTCCTAAGTTCAATTACTCAGTCCACTTTGCTTATGCATATATAAACACTAGCATATATTAAAATACATTGTGAATATTGGGAGGAATATAGAATGGAAGCATATAAAAAAGAGTTTATTGAATTTATGATAGAGTGTGGAGTTTTAACTTTTGGAGATTTTGTAACTAAGAGTGGCAGAAAGACACCGTTCTTTGTTAACACAGGAAATTATAAAACAGGAAGTCAATTAAAAAGATTAGGAGAATATTATGCTGAAGCTATAAAGGCAAATTATGATGACGATTATAATATAGTGTTTGGACCAGCGTATAAGGGAATTCCTTTAAGTGTTACAGTTACAATGGCCTTAAGTGATAAGTATGGAATAGATGTAAGTTATTGCTCAAATAGAAAAGAAGTTAAGGATCATGGAGATACTGGAATACTTCTTGGAAGTAAATTAAATCATGGAGATAAGGTTTTAATAGTAGAGGATGTAACAACATCAGGAAAATCTATTTATGAAACAATGCCAATTATAAAAGAACAATGTAATGTAGATGTAGTAGGACTTGTTATATCTGTTAATAGGATGGAAAAAGGTCAAGGAGAAAAATCTGCATTAGTAGAATTAGAAGAAAAATATGGATTTAAAGCTTGTGCCATAGTTACAATGACTGAGGTTGTAGAGTATTTATATAATAAAGAAATTAATGGAAAAGTAATAATTGATGATGAAATCAAAATTAGAATAGATGAATACTACAAACAGTATGGTGCCAAATAGAAATGAAGAGTAAAAAAACTAGAAGTTACTTGATGTGATTTTAAAGTAACTTCTAGTTAAATTATAATTTTGTTTAAAGGTTAAGATTAGTGATTTTTTATTTCTTTAATTCTGTAATATGAATAGTATTATATTTATTGTCTTTAATTGCTTTTACAATTTGCTGTAATGGAGAGTTAGTATTATAGTCAATATTCAGTTTATCGTTATCTATTTTTAAATTTATAAAATCTAATTCAATTGATGGATGATAAAAGAAACTATTTAAAATCTTTGAATCATTCTTTTTAAGTCCGTTTATTATAGAAGATAAATCATTAGGGTCTGGAACGTATCCTAATGGTGTTGGTACATATAAATTGTTTTTATTGTTGTTGTATAAATTAGAGGTTGAGTTGTCATAAGGTTCGTATATATATTGAAAATATTCTTCAATTACACTTTGTTGAAGTTTTGTATCTCTATAATGTGGACTTTCATAAAAACTTATAGGGATATTTAAGCCACTAGCAACATCAATACCATTTTCAATTATCTTTTTAGTATCTTCTATTGTATTATTTACATCTTTAGATAATTCTTCTCCAACAGCACTTCTATCATTGCCACTTTGGTGAGTATAACCATGCAAACCAATTTCAGCACCTTTATTTATTAAATAGTCTAATAAATTAATAAAACCTACATTATTTATAGTGTTATTTTTTAATAAATCATTATCTATGTTTTCTGTAGGAGCTTTAAATCTAGGAATCCATCCAACATGGAATTTTATTCCTTTAGAATATAAAAGATTAGCCATACATTTTACTTTAGCTTGATTCACATCTACAAAGTTAGTATCACCACATGTAAAATCTTCGAATCTAACCATGGCTACTTTTTGGCTAAATACAATGTTGGATAAATTAGGTTGCTCTAGCTCATTATTTAGCAAACTGATACTTTTTTTATTAAAATCAAATATAGCTATAAGATCAAATATGTCTTCTATATCTGATAGAGATATATAAGTTTCATTATCATGAACTAAAGAATTTCCTCTAAGGCTAAATTCTTTGAGATTTTTTTCAAAGGTATTATTTTTTAGGATAATATTTTTATTATCCTTTGTTAGTTGTATTTCATTATTTGAATAATCAGTAGAATAACCCAATATTTTACTTATAGATTTGATTGAAAAATAATATCTTTGAGCTTTTAATAAGGTGGGTATGTTTTTTATAGTTGTTTTATTTAAAATATTTAAAGTAATATCAGGTACATTTTCTATTGGCATATTATCAAATTTAATATTTGATACATATTTAGTTTCAAAATTATTTGTTGGTAATGATTTAGAATAAATTTTATTGTTTATAATTGTTAAGTTGTTCTTAAAAGTATTATTATGGGCAATAAAAAAATAAACTCCTAAACATATAATGATGAATGAAAT
The DNA here is from genome assembly GCF_023845705.1 of Clostridium sp. ZBS15. Taxonomy (NCBI): domain Bacteria; kingdom Bacillati; phylum Bacillota; class Clostridia; order Eubacteriales; family Clostridiaceae; genus Clostridium; species Clostridium sp. ZBS15. The sequence continues at coordinate 11,548 of NZ_JAMQHY010000076.1, read as the reverse complement.
AAAATAAATTAATGTTTTTTTAAAATTTTTAATCATAAGTATTCCCCTTTTAAATATGTAAATAAAATTAATATATATATATATTAATTATAACATTTGAATGTGTCAAATTTCGAATAAATAAATTAAAATTTTCTTTTCAATTGATAATCATTATAACTTAAAAAACGTTTAAATAGCAATATTGTTAATTTTAGTGGATTCAATTGAGAAAAAAATAACAATCTTTACAATGATTTATTTTATAAAAATGCAAAAAAACAGAGTATAAGTAAATAAATAAGATAATATACAAAATAAGTAAGTGTAGTTGTTTATGAGCATAAAAAAAATATAAATTTTAAGAAAAAACAGAAAAAAGCTTTGAATTTACACTAATTTATATTATAATAACATTGAGAAAGATTTAACAAAGTTTTTTCTTGATATATATTAAAAGGAGGCAAAATCATGTTTAAACAATGGGAAGGATTTAAAAACGGTACTTGGCAAGAAGGTATTGACGTAAGAAACTTTATACAAAAGAATTATAAAGTATACGAAGGAGATTCAAGCTTCTTAGAAGATATAAGTGAAAAGACAGCAAAGGTATGGGATAAAGCATACGAATTAATTGTTGAAGAAGTTAAAAAAGGAATAATAGATATTGCAACCGACAGAGTTTCAGGAATAAATAACTATGAAGCAGGATATATAGATAAAGATAATGAAGTAGTAGTAGGACTTCAAACTGATGCTCCACTAAAAAGAATTGTAAATCCATTTGGTGGAATGAGAATGGTTCAAACTTCATTAAAAGAATACGGATATGAATTAGATAAAGATATAGAAAAACATTTTTCAAAATATAGAAAAACTCATAATGAAGGAGTTTTTGATGGCTATACAAAAGAAATAAGACTTGCAAGAAGTGCAGGACTTTTAACAGGACTTCCAGATGCTTATGGCAGAGGAAGAATAATAGGTGACTATAGAAGAGTAGCTCTTTATGGTATAGATTATTTAATAGAAGAAAAGAAAAAAGATCTTGATAATCTTCAAGGGGACATGCTTGATGAATTGGTAAGAAAAAGAGAAGAAGTTTCTATGCAAATTAGAGCTTTGGGAGAAATAAAAGAAATGGCAGCTAAATATGGCTGTGATATATCTAAACCAGCATCAAATGCCAAAGAAGCGGTACAATCTTTATACTTTGGATATTTAGCTGGAATTAAAGAAAATAATGGAGCAGCTACTTCATTTGGTAGAACTTCAACATTTTTAGATATATATATTGAAAGAGATTTAGAAGCAGGATTAATAACTGAAAAAGAAGCTCAAGAATTAGTAGACCAACTTATAATAAAATTAAGATTAGTAAGACATTTAAGAACTCCAGAATACAATGATTTATTTGGTGGAGATCCAACATGGGTAACTGAATCAATTGGCGGTATGGGTATAAATGGAAAGTCATTAGTAACAAAGAACTCATTTAGATACTTACATACATTGATAAATCTAGGTGCTTCAGCAGAACCAAATTTAACAGTTTTATGGTCAGATAAGTTACCAGAAAACTTTAAAAAATACTGTGCAGAAATATCAATTAAGACAGATGCAGTTCAATATGAAAGTGATGAAGTAATGAGACCAATTTATGGTGATGATTATGCAATAGCTTGTTGTGTATCAGCTATGAAGGTTGGTAAACAAATGCAATTCTTTGGAGCAAGATGTAATATTGCAAAATCACTTTTATATGCAATAAATGGTGGTTGTGATGAATTAAAAGGAATGAAGGTAATACCAGGAATTGAAGTAATGAATGATGAAGTTTTAGATTTCAATAAAGTAAAAGAAAATTACTTCAAAGTTTTAGAATATGTTGCTAAAATTTATGTAGATACAATGAATATAATACATCATATGCACGATAAATATGCTTATGAAGCAGGACAAATGGCTTTACATGATACTATGGTAGATAGACTTATGGCATTTGGTATTGCAGGTCTTTCAGTTGCAATAGATTCATTATCAGCTATTAAATATGCAAAAGTTAAACCAATAAGAAATGAAGAAGGACTAGCTATCGACTTTGAAGTTGAAGGTGATTTCCCTAAATACGGAAATGATGATGATAGAGCAGATGATTTAGGAGTAGAATTAGTAACTAAGTTCTCAAATGAACTTAAGAAACATCCTTTATATAGAGATGCTAAACATACATTATCAGCACTTACAATTACATCTAATGTTATGTATGGTAAGAAAACTGGTACAACACCAGATGGAAGAAAGAAAGGTGAACCTTTAGCACCAGGAGCTAATCCAATGCATGGAAGAGATGCAAATGGAGCATTAGCATCATTAAATTCAGTTGCTAAAATACCTTACAATGAAGTTTGCCAAGATGGTGTTTCAAATACATTCTCAATTGTACCAGATGCACTTGGAAAGAGTGAAGAACAAAGAATATCTAATTTAGTTTCAATTTTAGATGGATATTTTGTTCAAGGAGCACATCACTTAAATGTTAATGTTCTTAACAGAGAAACATTAATAGATGCAATGGAAAATCCAGATAAGTATCCAACATTAACAATCAGAGTTTCTGGATATGCTGTTAACTTTAGCAGACTATCAAAAGAACAACAATTAGAAGTTATAAGCAGAACTTTCCACGAAAGTATCTAAGATTAAATAATTAAAGCTATATTTTAAATATTTATTGATATATTAATAAGTAAAGTGGAAGAATAATTAGTTTAGAATTGAGAGTTGATAGTGGAGAGTGAAGGAAAAAATTCCTCCATGGAATTTTTGAAATTATATTTTTAGAAAGTCTGTAAGACTTTCATCCTAAACTTTCAATTTTCCACTCTCCACTCTCAATTTAAAAAGGGCATACCCCCTTTTTATATATACTATAAATTCATAAACATAACTTAATAACTTAATTATACCCCTGTCTTAAATGGCAGGGGTGTAGTTCTAGGAGGATAGAAAAATGGTTAAGGGAAGAATTCACTCAATTGAAACTATGGGATTAGTAGATGGACCTGGAATTAGGGTAGTTGTATTTTTTCAAGGGTGTTCATTAAGATGTAAATATTGTCATAATCCAGATACTTGGACTTATGATGGTGGAGAAGAATATACTGCAGAAGATTTAGTTAAGAAGATAGAGAGATATAAAACATATTTTAAAAGTTCTAATGGTGGAGTTACATTTTCCGGTGGAGAACCCTTAAGGCAACCAGAATTTCTTCTAGAAGTATTAAAATTATGTAAAGAAAAAGGAATAAACACGTGTTTAGATACCTCAGGATTTGGACTTGGAGAATATGATGAAATATTAAAATATGTAGATTTAGTTTTATTTGATATAAAACACTATGATAAAAATGGTTATAAGAATGTAACTTATATGGAAATTGATGAGTCATTAAAATTTTTACAAGGGGTTCAAAATTCTAAAATTCCAATTTGGATTAGACATGTTGTTGTTCCAGGATTAACTGATGGGGAAGAACATATAATAAATCTAAAAAAATACATATCTAATATAAGTGGGGTTGAAAAAGTAGAATTATTACCATATCATCTGCTAGGAAAAAATAAGTATGACGTTTTAAATTTTAAATATCCATTAGAAGGTGTTCCAGCTATGGATAAAGAAATAACTAAAAAATATCAAAGTATTATTGAAGAATAAATAGAAATAAGGAGCTTTAAATTTTAAAAGCTCCTTATTTTTTTATTATATAAAAATAAAATTATAATAATAAAGAAAAGTTTTCTTTTTCGAAATGACATATAGGACAAATCCAATTACAAGGTAGATCTTCAAATTTTACTCCAGGTTTTATATTACTATCTACATCTCCTATTTCAGGATCATATATATACCCACAGATATCACAAATATATTTTTTCATGTGAATTCACCTCATTCAATATAATATTTGTTGATAATAATATAATATTTAGAGGATTATATTAATGTTAATAAATATTAATGTAATCCTCTAAATATTCAATTTAATTTGTTAATAAATATGAATTAAATCTATAAATTAATCAACTGAATGGGTAAATTAACACTTTGAAAGAAATAATTTTAATAATTATTTCTTTTTAAGTAAATTTGTAAAATATCCTCTTGGGAAATATCCTTTTTTTAATCCTTCAGTTACGGTTAAATAAGTTGCAGTTGTATCAAATCTTGCATCATGATAATTACCACTACCTTTAAATAATTTATCAGAAGTTTTAGTGATTTGATCTTTTGTTATTCCAAGAAAATTTATTACTTCTTCTAATTTAGGATTCTTTATTTCACCATTTGCTTTAGGAAGTTTACAAATATCTCTATAGTGAGCCATTGTACAAAAAGAATGTTTTGGGGTGAAATCTTCACCTAATAAAGATAATTCGTGTTTTAAAAATCTAATATCAAAATTTACATTATGTCCTATTAAGAAATCAGATTCTATAAAATCTTTAAAGAATTCAGGAACTAAATCTTCAAAATATTGACCTTCTGATAATTCATATAGTTTTTCCAAAGAGAAACCATGGATTTCTTGAGCTGATGGATCCATTTCATCAACTGTAAAGAAGAAATTTTTACCTATTGTTATTTGTGGTTTAGAACTTGCATCTACAGTTATATAACTTAATTGACAGATGCTACCTGGCTTAATACTAGTAGTTTCTGTATCAAAAAATAATAATTTCATTATAAAATAATACCTCCTTAGTTTATAAGAAACTTAATTATAGTATTTAATACTATATTAAAGACATTATTCTAATTAATGCCTAAATCTAATTATATAGTATTTCTAAAGTTTTTCAATTAATTCAACTAAACGATAATTATTATTAAATACTATTGAATTTGATTATTATTTAATGTATACTGACTTAGAAAGAAATAAGAAACCTAATTTCTAAATAATATATTTATAATATTATTTAGAATCAATTTAATAGGAAACAATAATAAAGTATTTTAATATGTTTATAAATTTGTAAAATAATAATTTATAAACGTTTTGATAATAATATATTAAAGAATAGAATATTTAGGAGGACTAGACATGGCAAGAGAAAGAAAACGTAAGGTATCAATTATAGGTGCAGGATTTGTAGGATCAACAACAGCATTTGCTTTAATGAATAGTGGAGTAGCTACAGAAATTTGTATATGTGACATAAATATGGATAAAGCCATGGGAGAAGTTATGGATTTAGTTCATGGAACTTCATTTGTAAAACCAGTTAATATATATGCTGGTAGCATAGCAGAAACTAAAGATTCTGATATAGTTATAATTACAGCAGGAGCAGCACAAAAAGAAGGAGAAACTAGATTAGACTTAATTGAAAAAAATTATAATATATTTAAAGGATTTATTCCGGAAATAGCAAAAGTAAGCCCAGAAGCTGTATTATTAGTTGCATCTAATCCAGTAGATATTTTAGCATATATTACATATAAATTATCAGGATTCCCTAAGGAAAGAGTAATAGGAACAGGGACTGTATTAGATACATCACGATTAAAATACGTTATAGGTAAGTACCTAAATGTAAACAATAATAATATACATGCATATGTTTTAGGAGAACATGGCGATAGTGAAGTTGTAAGCTGGAGTACTGGAAGTATTGCTGGAGAAGGATTTGATGACTACACAAAGAAGTTCTCATTAGAATGGGATGAAGAAATAAGAAGTGTTATTGAAAGTGATGTTAAAAATGCAGCATATGAAATAATAAGTAGAAAAAAAGCTACCTATTATGCAATTGGATTAGCTATAACTAAAATAGCAGAATCAATTCTTAGAGATGAAAATGCTATTCTAACTGTTTCATCATTAATGCAAGGAGAGTACGGTATTAGTGATATGTACTTAGCTATACCTACTATAATTAATAGCAATGGTGCAGTAAGAATAGTAGAGCCAAATATAACTCAGGAAGAAATAATTAAATTACAAAATTCAGCGAATATATTAAAAGAACATGTATCAAAATGTCAAATTTAAATTTTATTTGACAAATTATTATTAATTTATTATACTGAATGAGTGAAATACGGATGTTTAGGAGATCGAGTATGCAAATGCATTTCAAGATCTCCTTTTTACTAAATATTTATTTAAAAAATATAAGTAATATAGAATAATTTAAGGGGGATTTATTTATGAATATTGAAAATGTTATTATTCCAGAAGGATATAAAAGCAAAAATTCATTGATAGAAACAGAAGTTCATATTAAAAAGATTAAAGACTTTTTTGAAAGAGCCCTTGCAGAAAGCTTAAATTTAACTAGAGTTTCAGCGCCTTTATTTGTTGAACCTCAAACAGGAATGAACGATAATTTAAATGGTTCTGAAAGACCTGTAAGTTTTGACGTTTTAGCAACAGGAAAAGATGTGCAAATAGTACATTCATTAGCTAAATGGAAAAGATATAGTTTATATAGATATGGCTTTAATGTAGGTGAAGGCTTATATACAGATATGAATGCTATAAGAAGAGATGAGGACTTAGATAATCTTCACTCTATATATGTAGATCAATGGGATTGGGAAAAAATAATAAACAAAGAAGATAGAAATCTAAATACTTTAAAAGATGTAGTAAAGAAAATCTATACTGTATTTAAAAAAGCTGAAGACTATGCTTGCAAAGAATCAATGGATGAAGAAAAATTTTTACCAGAAGAGATATTTTTTATAACTACTCAAGAGTTAGAAGATATGTATCCTGGAAAAACTGCGAAAGAAAGAGAAGATCTTATAGCTAAAGAAAAAGGCGCAGTATTTATAATGCAAATTGGGGATATATTAAAATCAGGAGAAAAGCATGATGGGAGATCTCCAGACTATGATGATTGGACTATGAATGGAGATATAATCTTCTACTATCCAATTTTAGATAGGGCATTTGAAGTATCATCAATGGGAATTAGAGTTGATGAAAAAGCTTTATTAAGACAACTTAAAGAAGCTAATTGTGAAGATAGAAAAAATCTTGAATTCCACAAGATGTTATTAGAAGGTAAATTACCATATACAATTGGCGGAGGTATAGGACAATCAAGAATATGTATGTTTTTCTTGAAAAAAGCTCATATAGGTGAAGTGCAAGCTTCAATCTGGGATGAAAAAAATCTAGTGGCATGTGAAAATCATGGTATAAGATTATTATAAAAGTACATATTTCAAGGCTCTGTTTTAATACAGAGCCTTAAAATATGTATAGGAAATTATATCTTATATCCTAAAACTAATTTCTCCACTTGTTACAGCTTTCTCATTTCCAGCTGTATCTTTTACAATAAGTTCACCATTATCATTTATACCAATGCAGGTGACTATTTCTTCATTATGATAAGTTATAAGTTTTGCTTTTTTATTTAAAAGATTAGAATTTTTTCTACATATATTTAATACTTCAGAAATATCATTTTTAAAAATAAATTTTTCATAAAGTGGTTCGAAATTGTTAAGAATTTCTGAAAGTATTAAGCTTTTGCTGAAGGTTTTATTGAATTCTAATTTTAATGACGTAGCTATGTCTTTAAGTTCATCTGGAATTTCTTGACTTTCTAAATTTACATTTAATCCTATTCCTAAAACCAAATAATGTATTCTATCTATATCACATTTCATTTCTGTTAAGATACCACATAATTTTTTACCATTAACAAAAATATCATTAGGCCATTTTATATGTACATTAATGTCTAAGTTTAAAAGTGCTTTATAGACTGAAGCAGCTGCAATTTGAGTTATTTTCGAAGCTTCTGAAGGTGGAATATTTGGCTTTAATATTAAACTCATCCAAATGCCATTGGTTGGTGAAATCCATTTTCTATCAAAACGTCCTTTACCTAAAGTTTGTTTTTCAGCAAGTATTAATGTTCCATCACTTATAGTATCATTATCAGCTAGTTGTTTTGCAGTTTTATTAGTTGATGGGAGTTCAGAAAAATATTTTATATCTTTAGCTATTTTTTTTGTTTTTAATAATGGATTTATTTCATTTGGAAATAATGTATTAGGTGAGGATATTAATTTATATCCTTTGTTTGAAATTCCATCTATAACATAGCCTTTATTTTTTAATGTCCTAATATGTTTCCAAATAGCACTTCTTGAAATCTTTAATTCTAAACTTAAGGTTTCTCCAGAAATATATTTAGAAGAATTTTTTAATTTATTTAAAATTTTATTTTCCATAATTAAATATCTCCTTTTAATTCTTTAAGATTATTTTTGTAAGAATAATTATTAACTTGTAAAAACATATAATTATTGAATAAATTATATCATAATAAGAAAAAAAAATTAAAATTATATATAATAAAGATGAATATTGAAAATAATTACTAACATAATTATTGAATTTTAAATTTTCGTATTATATAATTATAAAGATAGTCTGATTTTAATTTACATATGGTTATAAGTACTTTTAGAAATGAAAAAAGAAAGGAAAAATTTCATGGATAAAAACATAAAAAAGCAGAAAAAAGCTGTAAAGGCTAGACCAAACGGTTCTAAAAAAAGGAAAAAAAGAAAGAAGGTTTCTTTTAAAGGGGTTTTAGGATTTTTAATATTTATGGTTATTTTCACAGCTTGTACAGGCCCTTTTGTACTTTTATATGGCCCTTTTGAAAATGCAAAAAGAACATTTGTTGGAGCTGCAATGACATCTATGAATCATCAATTTTTAGCAACATGGTTTTTATCAGATGAAAAAATAGCTGAGATTTTAGGTACTTCATCAGTTGATGAAACTTCTGAAAATACAAATGTTAATGAAGTAGAAATACCTAAAGTAAAAGATTCTAATATTGAATTGCATACAATAGAAAATCCTAAATATAATGGATATCTTTTAACAATAAAAGATCCAACTAGAATAAAAGTAGGATATACTTCTAAATTAAATGTAGAAGGAGAAACTACCTCTCAAATTGCAAAGAATAATAATGCAATAGCAGCAATAAATGGAGGTGGATTTACAGATAGTTCTTCAACAGCTCAATGGACTGGGAATGGAGGACTTCCAACAGGAGTTATAATGAATCAAGGAAAGGTAATTTTTAATGATAAAAATGAGAATGAAAAGACTGATTTATTAGGAATTACAAAAGAAGGTAAATTAATAGTAGGAAATTATTCTGTAAATGAACTTAAGAAGTTAAATATAGAAGAAGCTTTAAGCTTTACTCCAACTTTAGTTGTAAATGGTAAAATGACTCCAATGGCAGGAGATGGCGGTTGGGGAGTAGCTCCAAGAACTGTAATAGGTCAAAGAGCAGATGGCGCAATCCTCCTTTTGGTTATAGACGGTAGAAGTGCAACAAGTTTAGGTGCTACATTAAAGGAAGCTCAAGAAGTAATCTATAAATGTGGAGCTGTAAATGCTATAAACTTAGATGGTGGAAAATCAACAACAATGTATTACAATGATAAGATAATAAATAATCCATCAGATAGCTTAGGAGAAAGAGCGATACCAACAGCAATTATTGTTGAGTAAAAAGGAGAGACAAAGATAATGAAAGTTATTAAAAGAATAATTTCTTGGGCAATACTATCTCTAATATTACAATTTGCTGGTTTGTTCATTTTAGATAGTTTTGTTTTTAAACATTCTTCAGATTTTAAAATAAAGAAAGTAGAAACTGATGTAGCAGATACTAAGAATGTAAATGCAACTATTCCAGATGGATCAGAAGATGTAAAAATATCTTATGATGGAAGATATTTAACTTATAATTATAATAATAAAGTATACATAGAAGATACATCAACAAATGAAAAAAATGAAATTAAGACTCAAGATGGTGGAGATATAATGTATTATAAGTGGCTATCTGATAGAGATAGAATAGTTATAGCAGAAAAGACTAATATAGATGATGAAGAGAAGATAAAGCTTGTAACATATGATCCAACTAATAAAGTTCAAAGTGATGTAAGTGAAGTATGTAGCTATAAAAGTAATATGGAAGTAAAAAAGATAAGTGTTTCAGTTCTTACAGGAGTGTATTATGTTGATGTAGACAGAGGTGGAATGAAGAATACTGTTTATAGAATAGACATAAACCATGATTTAACAAGAGTATCTCTTAAATCTGATGTATTAGGTAATATGGATGTTATTCCACGTTACGATAGATTGATTTATGAAGATGAGGTTAACAACACTTTTTATGCAACAAGTCCTAGTAAGAGACTAGTAATCAAATCAGATAAAGAATTGGCATTACTTGGAATTGATGCCGAAGGTGTTATATATATTGGCGAAATAACAGCGGATAAAGTTTCGAAAATAATATATGGTACAGTAGATGAGGATACATCATCATGGAAAAATTTAGACTTAACTGAAGTGGTAAATCCAAAAGATATGTATTTTAATAGTAAAAGTGAAATACTAATTAATGATAATCTTCAAGGAATAGTAAAAAATCTTACTACAGGAAAAGAAATGTCATATGACGGAAAACTAGTTGAAATAAAAGAAAAGTTTGTAGCAACAGTTGTAGATGGAAAATTATCATATACTAGTTTAGTAGAGGAATAAGAAGTTTTATAAATGAAATTATCTCTAAGACATTGATTTTATGCTTTATTAGTCAGAAATTCAATTTAGAGATAGTTTCATTATTTTTTATAAAAAAAATTGTTTATGACAATAATGTCAAATATAAATAAAATTTAAAATAAGGAGAAAACGTATGTATAGTATTGAGTTTAAAATGCTTTTGGATAAATTGTTTGATTTAATGGTATTAATACCAGCAATTTTAATTGCATTTACATTTCATGAATATGCTCATGGAAAGGTAGCAGATGTATTGGGGGACAAGACTCCTAGATATGAAGGTAGATTAACATTGAATCCTGTTGCGCATATTGATCCCATGGGATTTCTGATGATATTATTATTTGGATTTGGATGGGCAAAACCAATTAGAACTAATCCATCTGCATATAAAAATTATTATAAAGATGATTTAAGAGTTAGTGCTGCTGGAGTATGTGCAAATTTATTAGTAGTATTAGTAACATCAATATTATTTGGAATCTATGCTAGATTTGCAATTAATGTGTTACCTGAATCTTATTATAGTGTCATTTATCTTATGATTAATAAGATTATTCTTATTAATATTAGTGTTGCAGTATTTAATTTATTACCTATACCGGGATTAGATGGATTTAAAATATTAGAAGATCTGATGCCAAAGAAATTTTCTATTATAGGAGAGAAATTATATAAATATCAGATGTTAATATTACTAGGCATAATATTTTTTGGAGGCTTTATAATTAATATTCCAGTTAAATTTTTATATATGAAAGCTCTTAATTTAGCAGTAATTATAATGTCGTTATTTTAATTTAATGTAATGGGTATTATGAAATATTAAGTTATTCCGCCCACTTTTCTTATGCATATATCAACACTCTACCAAAATAAAAATGAGTTCGAAAATTTCATTACATTTTCGAACTCATTTTTAT
>NZ_JAMQHY010000075.1:0-502 GCF_023845705.1 Clostridium sp. ZBS15 | reverse complement strand
TATAAATAAACAAAACAATTGCCAATTTTAATTTGAGTAATTATCTAGGTAATTATTTCAATTATTACAAAGAATATATTCTTGGCTTGTTGTATTATATACAATATACTTGTTTATTGAATCCTATTACTTCGTCATCTGCATAATTTTTTTCATTCACGTATAAAATACGCTCATTGTAAAAATTATTTGATTCCTTGTACTAAGGTTCACTAAACTTCGTATCATTATGTGTAATTTTCAAAGAACAATGGTGGGCTTAAATGGACTCGAACCATCGACCTCACGCTTATCAGGCGTGCGCTCTAACCAGCTGAGCTATAAGCCCTAATGGTGGAGATAAAGAGATTCGAACTCTTGACCCCCTGCGTGCAAGGCAGGTGCTCTCCCAACTGAGCTATACCCCCATAAAAAAATTTTGAGGAAGATCCCTCAAAATTGACCAGAATCAACATTAAATTAAACCTCCTTTTTTCGAAGAAAGTATATTTTAATTACTAGT
>NZ_JAMQHY010000074.1:0-422 GCF_023845705.1 Clostridium sp. ZBS15 | reverse complement strand
TTTATTGTCGCTAACTACTTTGTCAACTTCATATTTTCTGTACTCACGTATCACGATACGCTCCGTTCATAAAATACTCGTTTCCTCGTACTTATCGCCACTAAACTTCGTAACATTGTTTTTATTTATAAATAAACAAAAACAATTCGCCAATTTTAATTTGAGTAATTATCTAGGTAATTATTTCAATTATTACAAAGAATATATTTCTTGGCTTGTTGTATTATATACAATATACTTATTTATTGAATCTTATTACTTACGTCATTTTCCTTCTTTTAGTAATTATCTTCTTTACCTTTCTTCTTCTATGTGCAATTTTCAAAGAACATTTTTCCCGACTTCTTCTTTCCCAATTGAACAGAATCTACATTAAATTACTCCTTCTATTATGAATATTGTATATATTAAATCCTCGTTCC
>NZ_JAMQHY010000073.1:0-639 GCF_023845705.1 Clostridium sp. ZBS15 | reverse complement strand
TTTATTGTCGCTAACTACTTCGTTAACTTCATATTTTCTGTACTCACGTATCACGATACGCTCCGTTCATAAAATACTCGTTTCCTCGTATTTATCGCCACTAAACTTCGTAACATTATTTTGCTTATAAATAAACAAAACAATTTGCCAATTTTAATTTGAGTAATTATCTAGGTAATTATTTCAATTATTACAAAGAATATATTCTTGGCTTGTTGTATTATATACAATATACTTGTTTATTGAATCCTATTACTTTGTCATCTGCATAATTTTTTTCATTCACGTATAAAATACGCTCATTGTAAAAATTATTTGATTCCTTGTACTAAGGTTCACTAAACTTCGTATTCTATGTGCAATTTTCAAAGAACAATGGTGGGCTTAAATGGACTCGAACCATCGACCTCACGCTTATCAGGCGTGCGCTCTAACCAGCTGAGCTATAAGCCCTCACTTTGAAAGACTTAATCTTTCAAAATTGAACATAATCTACAATCAATTAAACCTTCTTTTTCAAATTAAATATATTTTAATTACTAGTTAAACATCATGTAAACAAGATCTCTCCATTGTAAGCATGATTTCCACCCTCCTGGTCTCCTACGGCTACCTTATAACTACGTCACCCCAACCACT
>NZ_JAMQHY010000072.1:0-8615 GCF_023845705.1 Clostridium sp. ZBS15 | reverse complement strand
CTATACTCATTTTAGTGTTCATAAGTTCAATTATTCCGTCCACTTTGCTTATGCATATATCAACACTCTGCTAAAACAGAGCCTATAATTTAAAATTTATCTTTATTCTAAACAATAAAATTAAATTCATTAATTTTAATTGTTTGTATATATGAATTGCCTATTCACATATATCCTTCAATTATTTTAATTACTACTTCTTCATTAAACTCAATTCCTTTTAAGCATTCTTGAATTTTGTTTAAATCTACTAACATAAGTGAATCAGTGAATATTTTACAATCCTTTATAATCCCATTAACAATATCTAAATTAATCTCAACATTTCCAATTGAAAATTTTCTTTCTAAAGTTATATTGTAATTAGGACTTTCTCCAAAATTCCACTTTCTATCATTATATTTTTGAAAATGACTTGGAATGTAATCTTTTTTGCTATATTCTTTTATATTTGCAAATTCTCCATATACATTTAGAAATCCATTAATTAAAGCTTCCTTAACAATATTAGAATCAATTTTTTTATCTAAATCCTTAAGATTAATAACTCTACTTCTAACAGACTTTATTCCCTTAGATTGTAATTTTAATTTAGATGGATTTAATGCTTTAGAAAGTTCATTTAAATTTATATCGATCATTATAGTTCCATGATGAAAATAGTTTCCATCTTCTGAATAAAATGCATGACCAGAAAATTTCTTATTATCTATAAGTAAATCATTTCTTCCTGATACTTCTGCAACCAATCCTAATCTTTTAATTCCATCGATTATTACTTTAAGCTGCTTTTCTAAATTCACATCTACCTCTTTAGTTAAAAAAGTAAAATTAAGATTTCCAAGATCATGAAAAACTGTTCCTCCACCAGATATTCTCCTAACTAATGTAATATTGTTTTCTTTCATATAATCTAAATTACATTCAGAATATGGGTTTTGATTTCTCCCTATAACTACAGTTCTATCATTTTGCCAAAGATATAATATATTTTCATTATCTTTCAAATTTCTAAGTAGTTCTTCTTCTAAAGCTAAGTTATAAGCTGGATCTACCTCTTTTGAAATGATAACTTTATTCATGATTGTGTATAGCTCCTATAGATAGTCCTAAGGCACTTTCATGTATTACTTCACCTGTAGTTGGATGTGCAAATATAGTTTCACAAATTTTCTCTTCACTAATATTATTCTTAATAATTAAAGTTAATGTGCTAATTAATGAAGATGCATCTGCTCCAATAATAGATGCTCCAACTATTTTATTATTATTAATATCTTTAATTATTTTTATAAATCCTTTTTCTTCTCCCATAGTTAAAGCCTTACCATTAGCTGAATAAGGGAATTTACTTATCTTAATATTTAGTTCCTCTTTTAAACACTTATCTTCATTCATTCCAACTGATGCTATTTCTGGCACTGTGAAAATTACATTTGGTACATGATCATAGCTCATTTCTTTATTTTGTCCTAATATATTATCAACAGCTAGCATTCCTTGATGTGAAGCAACATGAGCTAATTGCATTATATTATTAACATCTCCTATAGCATACACACCTTCAACATTTGTTTCTAAATTAGAATTAACTTTAATTCCTCTTCTATTATCATTTAATTCAAGATTTATATTTTCAACATTTAATCCATCAATATTAGGCTCTCTTCCTATTGCTACAAGTACATTTTCTGATACTAATAATTTTTCTTCTTCATCTTTTTCAAAAGATACAATAGCATGGCCATCTTCAGATTTTTTAATCTCTGTAACTTTTGAGCTTGTATAGACATTAATTCCTTTATCAGTTGCAATACCTTTTATCTCTTCAGAAATATCTTTATCCATCATTAGCAATAATCTATCTGCATATTCAACTACATTTACCTTTACTCCAAAGTTAGAGTAAATGAATGCAAATTCCATACCTATAACTCCACCACCAATTATTGTTATAGACTCAGGTAATTTTTCATTGCTTAATGCAGTAGTACTATTTAAAACAAATGGCATATCAATTCCTTTAATATTAATATTTGAAATTTTAGATCCAGTTGCTATAATTATATCTTTAGAATCTACTGTATACTCATCTTTACCCTTTTTTACAATAATATTTTTATTATCTAAAAATGAAGCTTCTCCTTTTATAACTCTTACGCCATTTGCTTCTAGAAGATACTCTATTCCATTAACAAGTCTTCCTTTAACATCATCTTTTCTTTTTACTACTTTTTTCATATCAACTTGTATATTATCAATAGTAAATCCAAACTCTTCACTGTTTAATGCATTATGAAATACCTCAGATGATTTTACAAATGCTTTTGTTGGAATACATCCTACATTTAAACAAGTACCACCAAAATTTTCTCTTTCAACAATAACAGTATTTAATCCTTTTTTAGCTGCATAGATTGCTGCAACATATCCTCCTGGACCTCCCCCTATTATTGTTAAATCAGCTGTAACATTTTCTTTTTTTCCCTTAAGCATAGAACCAAAATAATCAACCTTAGGAGTATTACTATTACTACTTATATTTTCTCCAGTTGCTAGAAATAATATTTGTCCAATCTCAACTTCGTTACCTTCAGATACTTTTATTTCATCTATTTTAAAATCAAAATTTGCTTTAAAAGGTGTATTTCCTTTGCTTGTTTCTAATTGCATTAATACCTGCCCTTTTTTTACTTGCTCTCCTTCAGTCACACTAATTTTTCCTACTTTAGCAGACTTATTATGTCCAGATAATGTTTCTAATCTTATATCCATCTTAAATTCTCCTTCTATGTAAAAAGGTTGTCATAAAATCAATTAGATGTTATGAACAACCCATATATTTTTATTTATATACAATTACTACTTATTTAAAATCTTTTTCAAATTCATCAATTGAATCTTTTAATAATGTTACTGAATAAGCCATTGTTGGGCCTCCACCAAATGCAACTGAAACCATTGCTGCTTCCATTATTTCTTCTCTAGTAGCTCCTGCTTCTAAAGCTTTAAAAGCATGGAATACTATACAATATTCGCATCTGTTATATGTAGCTATACCAACACTAATTAATTCTTTTGTCTTATTGCTAATAGCACCATCACCATAGTTTGTACCAAGAAGATTCATAAATGCTTCAACATTAGCACCATTAGTTTCTCCTAGCGTATTTAACCCATTCATAAAATCATTTAACATTCCTCTAACATCTTTTTTCATAATAAAAACCTCCATATAATTCTATTCTCTAAATTACTTTACATAGCAATGCTTAGCATAGCAAGTATCTTTGTATAAAAAATACCACATCAAAGTGGTATTGTCAACATTTACATACATTATTTATCATTTTTTCTAAAACATTTTTAAAAATATTTAGTTCATCTTCTGATATACCATTAACTGCATCCCTCTGAAATTCTTCTCCCAATGGAATAAGTTCTTCTCTTAACTTTTTTCCCTTATCAGATAAAAATATTCTAGTTACTCTTCTATCTTTAATTTCTTTTCTTCTTTCAACTAAATCATCTTTTTCCATACGATCTATAAGTCTTACCATAGAAGATTCTTTAACACTCATGTTATCAGAAAGCTCCTTCTGAAAAATACCATTAGTCTTACCTATATAATATAATGCTATCCATTGAACTCTAGTCATATCATGTTCCTGAAGCCTTCTGTTAAATTCATCTGAAAGTATTTTAGCCCCTTTATTAGTTATGAAACCAATGCAATCATCTAAATTATACATTTCCCCACATCCTTTGATTTTCTTCAATTCTTTAATTATAGTATACTCCTTAGATTAAGAGCAACTAATTCTCCATAAAATTATTACTTCAACATATTATGATTCAACTTAATTATTAATGATTATGCTTGAAAAATTTTTAATTTAAGCAGTTAATAATCTATAAAAAAATATAGGGTATGTTTTCTAAAGTAAAAACACACCCTATATTTTTTAACTCTAATTTTATAAATATTGAAATATGCAATAAGTAAAATTTCATCATTCAGTCTACTTGTTTATGCATATATCAACACTTTACTAAAATAGAACTATTTCGCAATTATTATTCCTTCTATTTTCTCAATACAGCCGCCGCAGCATGTACCTGCGTTAGTAGCTTCTTGTACTTCTTCTAAATTAGTAGCTCCATTGTTCATAGCATCTTTTATATCTTGTGCTGTAACTCCAACACATCCACATATTACTTCATTCATATCCATTTTTCTATTCCCCTTAACAATAATCTTTTGTATTACAAGAATAATTTCCTGTGAGTTAATTTTAATACATACTACACAAAATTTCAATAGTAAATATTATTAATTAATAATATTTATTTACTCGTTTTAAATGTGTGTTTATATATGCAATAGGTGAAAGTGGCATTGTAATTGAACTCAGTCCATTTTTACTTATGCATATATAAACACCTTGCTAAAACGTATCCTTAATTTTAAATATTCAATTCATATTTATACCTTTTAATTAAAATTAATTTTGGAATTTTTTCTATAGTAAATAAATATAATTTAAGTGATAGTTGTTATAGGAGATTTAATATGAAAATTTTATTATTCTTATTATTTATTATTGTTGTGTCGGGCTCTTTATTATTCTTAATATATAATTATGAAAACAAAATATCATCGGTAAAAAAACAATTAATCGCTAGTCAAGAGCAGTTTTATAAATTAAAAGCAGAGTATAATCAACTAAATTCTTTAAAAAACAATCCATTAATTATGTTTCTTGATTTAACAGAACATACTGGTTTATTAACTAAAGATTCTATTGTATATCTGTCTCCAAATGAATTAGCGCCAGTATTGCAAAAAATTGATATATCTATGGAAGTTTATATACTAGATAAAGCTTTATCCGATAAAATTGTATGGTATTATGTATCTCTTCCTATAGATACAAATATAAATTCAAGAGGTTGGGTAAAAGAAGATTCATTTTCTAATTTCTTAGATAAATCATCATATACAGATATCATCAAATGCTAAAAAATTCTGTTCTACATTTTAGTTAACATTACAAAGTAAAAAGGTGAAAGTTAAAAGTTATTTTTAAAATTCTAATACGAATTTTTTCCTTAACTTATTACTTTCACCTTTAAAATTTCAACTAAATTTCTATCTAACTATTTAATCAACTTAACATAATGGCAATACCCATATATATAAAATATATTATTATGGTTACTATTAATGGCCAATTCATTATTTTATCTTCTTTATTATAAGATATACCTTTATTAAAGTACTGATAATCAATAATCTCAGCCTCTTTATATTGAATTTGTTCATTAATTAAATTTTGTTTTCTTTTATCATTTATTCTCTTAAGTTTTTTAAGCATTAATACAATTAAAAATGTTGAAACCAACCCCATTATTACATAGCCTTTTAATAAATTCATCTTTTCAGCTAATGATAAAGCTTTGATTGAAATATCCTGAGCCGTTTCTTCAATTCCAAATTTATTTTGAAAAAATGTTAATAACTTTTGCATAACTACTGATGTTCCATTAATCATAAAATGGAATGTCATAGAAGCAAATATACTATTAGTCACTCTAACTAAATAAGCTAAAATTCCACCTAAAACAGCTGCATATAAAAATTGTTGACCATTTAAATGAAATATACCAAATAATAAGCCAATTATTATGCACGTTTTTAAATCACTTTTATCATCATATCCAGATTGAACTATACCTCTTAACGTTATTTCTTCTGTTATAGCAGGCATAACAGCCATTAAAAGTAACATTATTAAAAATGGTGTAGATGATATTTGGGATACAAAGTTTCCTATATCATTTTCAAAAAAGAATGACATTATAAGTGAAAACAAAGTAACTAACGGTTGACTTACAAATGATAAAACAATTATTAAGAAAAAATCTTTTAAATATAATTTATTAAACTTAAAAGTTTGTTTTATATTAGGCTTAACTATTATTACATATATTATTGCAGGTATTATAAATAAAATCATATGATTTAAAAATAATTGCACTCTTATATCTGTTAAACCCATCATTAAATAAAAAATTCCTAAAAAATTAGTTCCTATTATTTCTCCTAATAGTATTATTAAAAAATATAAATTAGCTCTAAATGTTTTTTTCATATTTACACCTTTACTACAAATTATTAATTAGATTTATATTTTAGTGTATAAATAGTTGCCTCTTGGGAAAGAATTTATAATGAAGTAACTAACTTCAATATTTAATCGCCTCTCCCCCCATTTTATTTATATACCAAATTTTATTCCTATTGCTATTATAGATAGCAATAGGAATATTTTTTATCATAAATGTTTTAATTAAATATTAACATTATTTTAAAATGTCTTTTCTACTTCTCTCCTAATCATATCTAATGCAGCTATAGTCGCTGAGTTTCTTACTTTTGCTCTATTTCCCTTAAATACATATCTTTTAGCATATGCCTTTCCATTTATACAAATACCTATATATACTAATCCTACAGGCTTCTCAGCAGTTCCTCCACCAGGACCAGCAATTCCAGTCGTAGCTATTCCAATATCTGTTTTAGAAGTCTTAGATATGCCTTCTGCCATCTCAATTGCTACTTGTTCACTTACTGCACCATATTTATCTAATGTTTCTTTCTTCACATTTAGTCTTCTTATCTTAGCTTCATTAGAATATGTTACTGCACCTTCCATAAAGACTTCTGATATTCCTGGATAAGATACTAATTTACTTGCTATTAATCCACCTGTACATGATTCTGCACTAGCTAAAGTTAATCCTTTATTTATTAACATCTTTCCTAAAGCTTCTTCTATTGTTTCATTATTAATTGAATATATATTATCATTTAATCTTTCTCTTATATCATTTAATATAGGTTCTATTAATTTTAATCCTACACTCTCTTCATATGATTTTGCAGTTATTCTTAATTCTACTTCTCCATCCTTTGCATAAGGTGCAACTGTTGGATTAGTTTGATTATCTATTATATCCTTTATTTTTTCTGCAACTGAACTTTCTCCAACACCTATAATTTTTATTACTTTAGAAACTAAAGTTGTATTAGTTTTATTATTTAGATATGGTTTTATGCTTTCCTCAAACATAGGTTTCATCTCATTTGGAGGTCCAGGAATAATAATCATTATTTTATCTTTTTCTTCTATAATAATACCTGGTGCTGTTCCGTTATTATTTTCAACCACAATTGATTCCTTAGGATATAATGCTTGCTTTAAATTATTTTTAGGCATATTCTTACCCATTGATTTAAAGTATTCTTCTATCTTTTCTTTTGATTTTTTATGTTCTACTAATTCTTTATCAAAATATTTTGATGCAACTTCTTTAGTCATATCATCATCTGTAGGTCCAAGTCCACCTGTTGTTATAACCAAATCACTTCTACTAAAAGCTAATTCAAATGATTCTAAAATTCTTTCTTCATTATCTCCAACAACTTGCTGATTGTATACATCAAGACCTAATAAAGCTAATTCCTTAGATAAATATTGTGAATTAGTATTTAGAATATCACCTAATAATATTTCCGTTCCTATTGATATTATTTCAACTTTCATTTTATGCCCCTTTTATTAAAAATTTAAAGATTTTCTGTATGACTTCTATCATTCTTTGATAGAATGTTAAACTCATCTTTATCTCTTACTATTTTGGTCAATGAAGCTTGTCCGTATACACCCTTAAGTTCACCTTCAAATTCCGTAAAGTAACTCATTATAACTTTTAAAGCCATTCCATGAGTTACTATTAAAATATTTTTGTCATTTTCTTTTTCTAAAATTGATTCTAACTTCTTAAATGTTCTATTCTTTACATCTAAAAGAGTTTCACCATCAGTTCCTTTTACTTCATGATTTCCAGAAAACATTTCTTCTAAAAAATTGCTTTCTCCCATTTTAGGTAAATCTTTTATATATTTTCCTTCATATTCTCCAAACCCAATTTCTTTTAGCTCATCACAAGTTACTATTGGAATGTTATTAGGTTCTGATATAATTTTTGCTGTATCCAAAGCTCTTTTTATAGGACTTGCATATATAATGTCTATTTTTTCATTTTTTAATCTATCTCTTAAGCTCTTAGCTTGATTCAATCCTCTTTCTGTTAAAGGTGAATCCTTACTTCCTTGAAGTCTTCCTTCTATATTCCATTCTGTTTCACCATGTCTAGTTAAAAATAATGTTGTCATACTTAATCACTCTCCACACTGTATTTCATATAGTCTTATTTTACAATACTTACAACTTATATTCCACCTAGTACAAAGTGATTGAACTGCACTTTAATTAACAATTGATACTTAACAATGAACAAGTGTGGTTTAAAGTGGAAATCTCTATATTATTACATGTCACTGTTTTAAATGTGTGGTGATATATGCAATAGGTAAAGTGGCATATTTCAACACTCTGCTAAAACATAGCCTATTACATAAATAAAAACCACTTAACTGCAATATACATCACTGTTAAGTGGACTTATACAAATCTTATCTAAATTAATTTTCTGCAGTTTCAAGTAATGCTAAAGCTACTGCTCCAACAACACATGCATCTGTTCCA
>NZ_JAMQHY010000071.1:0-1158 GCF_023845705.1 Clostridium sp. ZBS15 | reverse complement strand
AGAAAGGGGAAATTTAACAAGATGTTTTATAATGGCAGTAAAAGGTTATCCATTCTTATTACTTGTATCAATTTTTGCATTAATAGATGTAAGAAACGCTTCTAGTTTATCTATTATTTCTAATAGTTCAACTAAATGACGAGTTGAATCAGCTAAGCTAAAAAGTTTTGTGACTATTATTTTATCACCTTTATTTAGAGTATTTATTGTATCTTTTAGTTTTGATCTTTTCTTTGGTGAGGAATGATCTTCCTCAATAATAATTTCACAATCTGCTTTTTTTAAGTTATTTAACTGAATCTCACAGTTTGAATCTTCTTCATATGGTCTCATGTATCCAATTAACATATTTATTCTCCTGATATTTAAAGAATTTATTTTATTATATCATAGTTTTAATAAAATAAAATTAGTCTTAAAATAGTTCCTTTTTGGGACTATATATGTTAAAATGATTCTTGCACAAAATAAAAATAAGTTTTTACAAGAGAAAAATTAAATGTGAGGTGTATAAAAATTTGAATAAAAATTTAAAAGCAGAGTGGTTTTCAAACGTTAGAGGTGATATCCTTGCAGGGATTGTTGTATGTATGGCATTAATACCTGAAGCAATAGGGTTTTCTATAGTAGCCGGAGTTGATCCTATGGTTGGAGTGTATGCATCTTTTTGCATTTCTTTAGTTATATCAATTTTTGGCGGTAGAACAGGTATGATATCAGCTGCCGCTGGTGCTATGGCATTAGTATTAGCGAGTTTAGTAAAAAATTATGGAATAGAGTATATGTTAGCAGCAACAATACTTACAGGTATATTTCAGATAATATTAGGTTTTTTTAAAATAGGAGATTTATTAAAATTTATACCTAAACCAGTTATGATTGGATTTGTGAATGCTTTAGGTATAATGATGTTTCAATCACAATTACCACATTTTAAAGGTGGATTTATTTTATTAATTTTAGGAGTAATAGGAGTATTAACAATTTATTTATTTCCAAAGATAACAAAAGTAATTCCTTCTCCTATAGTATCAATAATAATTGTGACATTGATAGTTTTTATATTTAAACTTGATGTAAAAACTCTAGGTGATATGGGAAAGGTAACTAGTGAATTACCTAAATTTTTACTTCCTAATATACCTATAAATATGGAAA